>JBJSZP010000390.1:0-2606 GCA_046090365.1 Planctomycetia bacterium | reverse complement strand
GCTCTGGATCATCTCGCGGCACGGGGCGTTGATCGGATGGGCGATGTCGGCGTAGAGCCGCAGGCGGCCGTCGTCGTCGCGGGGGGGCGGCTGCTCGACCTGCTTCTTGCCGCACTGGTTGCAGTAGCCGGCACGCAGCGGGTTCTTGAAGCCGCAGGCGTGGCAGTGCGCGGAGAGCTTGCGGCTCGGCATCGCGACGAACGGGCCCGAGGGGCCGACGATGATCTTGATGTCGCGCACGACGAAGGCGGCGTCGATCGTGATCGAGCAGAAGGCGAGCAGCCGCTCGGCCGCGTTCTCCACGAGCTTGATCCGGACTTCCGTGATCTCCATGGTCGCCCCCGCGTCGTGCACACGGACCCATCCGTCCGCCCGCAGTCCCACCATCCGGATGAGCACGATACCCTAACAAAGCCGGTGGCTCAACCGATGCTCCCGGAGGATAGGCTTCGGCCTGTCGTGCATCCCGTTCGTTACGGGCGTCGGCGATGACAGGCTGAAGCCTGTCCTACGGATTGGCTGCGATCTGCACGGAAAACACACCCGGCCAGCCGGCGGTCTCGAGCCGGGCCGCGATCCCCCGGGCCTCGGCCGCGGTGCGGGCGAGCGCGAAGCAGGCGCTGCCGCTGCCGGTGAGGAGCGGCCGCACGGCCCCCGCCGCCGCCATGGCGTCGAGGAGCCGGCCGACGTCGGGAGCAAGCGTGCGGGCCGGTGGCTCGAGGTCGTTGTGCATCTGGTCACCCGCCCGGCGCAGATCGCCCGCCACGAGCGCGTCGGCCACGCGGCGTGCGGTGCCACGGCGGCTGCCGTCGGGCACACACTTTGCGTAGACGGCGGCCGTGGAGAGGCCGCTCGCGGGACAGGCGATCATGGCGGCGAGCGGCGGGACGCCCGCCACCGGCACGAGAGCCTCGCCGCGGCCGGAGGCGATCGCCGGCCCGCCGACAAGAAAAAAGGGCACGTCGCTGCCGAGCCGGGCCGCGAGATCCGCCAGCCTTGCCCGCGGCCAGTCGATGCCCCAGGCCTGCGCCGCGCCGAGGAGCGCGGCGGCTGCGTCGCTCGACCCGCCGCCGAGTCCGGCGCCGGATGGAATCTCCTTCACGAGGTCGATGTCGAGCCCGCGCGTCTCGCCCGCCTCGGCCGCGAGCAGGCGGGCGGCGCGAGCCACGAGATTCGAGTCGTCGGTGGGCACGTCGCGGCGAAGCGGGGCGGCCTCGGGCCGGGCCAGCCGCCCGCCGAACCGGACCGCCAGCCGCAGGTCGGGATCCGTCGCAACCTCGAACGAGAGCGTGTCGTGGAGGGTCACGGGCACCATCAACGACTCGATCTCGTGGAAGCCGTCCGGCCGCCTGGCGAGCACGGCGAGCGAGAGGTTCAGCTTCGCCGGCGCCTGGATCGTGATCACGGCCGTGTCACCGCCAGTTGGCGATGAATCCGACGGTCACGAGCGAGAGCACCAGGCCGATCGCGACGAGCACGGCGAGCATGATCGAGATGCTGCGGCCGGCCCAGAGGTCATCGCGGATCATCTCGGTCCGATCGGTCTTCTCGAACGAGCGGTTCCAGACGGGAAAGGCCCGCTCGTCGTAGACCCAGCGGGTGCGTTCTTCGAGTTGCTTCTGGCTCATGACGTGGTGGGAGGGCGGCGGCTCGGACCGTCGCCCGGGATAGGCCGGGGTATGATGGAGGGATTCGGTCGCAAAAACCTTACCCCGGCCACGATCGCGACGCCAGACCTGTCGCCTCCTCCCGATGCAGCACATTCTCGAAGCCGACGACGGCCTGGCGGCGTGGCTCACGGCCCAGGGGCAGCCGGCATGGCGGGCGAAGGCGATCCGCCGCTGGCTCCACGCAGGCCGGGCGGCGTCGTTCGAGGCCATGACGGACCTGCCGAAGGCATTGCGGGCGGCCCTCGAGGCGGAGTTTCGCATCTGGACGACGTCGATCGCCAAGCACACCGTGGCCGACGACGGCACGGAAAAACTCCTCCTCGAGCTCCACGACGGCCAGCGGATCGAGTGCGTCCTCCTGCGGGAGCAGGGGCCCGGCGCCGACGACGCCGGAGCCCGCCGCACCGTGTGCATCAGTTCGCAGGTGGGCTGCGCGATGGGCTGCGTGTTCTGTGCGAGCGGGATCGACGGCGTGGTGCGCAACCTCACGACGGGCGAGATCGTCGAGCAGCTCCTCCGCCTCCAGGCCCTCCTCCCGGCCGACGAGCGGCTCAGCCACATCGTGGTGATGGGCATGGGCGAGCCGCTGGCGAACCTCGACCGGCTGCTGCCGGCGCTCGCGACCGCCCAGGATCCCGACGGCCTCGGCATCTCGCAGCGCCGGATCACGATCTCGACCGTCGGCCTGCCCCCGGCGATCGACCGGCTCGCGGCGGAAGACCCGGGCTACAACCTCGCCGTCTCGCTGCACGCGGCCGACGACGAGCTGCGCACGCAGCTCGTGCCGGTGAACAGGGCGATCGGCCTCGGCGACGTGATGGCGGCGGCCGACCGCTACTGGGAGGCGTCGGGCCGGAGGCTGACGTTTGAATACGTGCTCCTCGGGAAACTCAACGACCAGCCGGAGCACGCCCGCGCTCTCGTGCGGCTGCTCGC
>JBJSZP010000389.1:0-4761 GCA_046090365.1 Planctomycetia bacterium | reverse complement strand
GATTTGCCTGCGCTGCGCCATCCATGGCTTCGCTGGTCAAATACGCCGTCTCAATGGTAGGGGACAACCCCGATCCTCCCCTATTGGCAGTTGAGGAGGATCGGGGCTGCCCATGCCCTCGAGCGGGCTGTGGGAGCGAGCGCAGGCATGGATGCCGAAAGCGAAGCGGACACGCAGAGAGCCGAGGCCGGGAGGGCCGAGGCGAACGTCAAGCGAGAGGGCGTGGGCAGTCACGAGCCGGTGCGTACGATGCAAGGCATGACAGGCTGAAGCCCGTCGCACGTTGGCCCGGGCAACCCCGAGGCGGCGTGGGCGTCGTTGACGCGAGCGCGAGCGAGCCGCTTGCCCGATGCGGCACGAGTGGTACGATCAACGCACGCACTCGCCCGAGTGGCGGAATTGGCAGACGCGCAAGATTCAGGTTCTTGTCCAGGTAACTGGGTGGAGGTTCAAGTCCTCTCTCGGGCATTTGCGGCGGCGCGTGCTTCGCCGCCGAAGTGGGCGCGCCCGCCGATCGTTTCCGCCATGGAGCGGTTGGCCGGGGCGGAAGGCAGCGGTAGGATAGTCCTGAGGCTGTAGCTCAGTCGGTAGAGCATCGGACTTTTAATCCGTTGGTCCTGGGTTCGAGCCCCAGCAGCCTCATTTGGCGGCTGCGTCACGGGCCGGGGCCGGCTGAGGTAGGCGCGCCGCGCCGCGGTGTGCGACGCTCTGCGGCGCATGCAGGTTTCGCCACGTGTCGCCGCCGCCACGCTCGCCCTCGCGGTGGCCACGTATCTCCACGGGCTGGGCTCGCTCCACATTCTCGTCAATGGCGACGAGATGATCTATGCGCAGATCGTGCGGGCCACGGCGGCGAGCGGCCACTGGCTGCCGCTCGTGTCGGAGATGCCCGACATGGTGAACACGAAGCCGCCGTTCCTCTTCTGGCAGGGGATCCTCTCGACCGACTGGGGCCGCACGTGGACGCTCGCGGCCTTGCGCTGGCCGAGCGTCGCGTGGACGTTCGCCACGGCGGGGATGGCGGGGCTGCTCGCCTGGCGGGCCAGCGGCCGCGGGGCCGTCGGCATGCTCGCGGCGGCGATCTACCTCGCGTTTCTCTCCACCTATCGTTACGGCCGGCCGTTTCTCACGAACCCGCCCGAGACGTTCTGGATGTTCGGCTGCTTCTTCGTGATGCTCTGGTGGCGGCCGCAGTCGTTTTCGTCGCGATTCCTCTTTCCGACGATCGTGGGCCTGTGTGCGGGGGCGGCGCTGTTCGCGAAATCGTTCGCCCAGCTCGTGCCGATCGGGGCCGGGCTCGTGGCCTGGCACCTCCACGAGGTGCGGCGGCCCGACGGCGGGCCCGACTGGCGGCGTCTCTTCGGCCGTTCGGTCCCCGGCCTCGCCTGGACGGCGCTCGTGGCGCTCGCGATCTTCGCCATATGGTTCGCCTTCGATCCCGACCCGGCCGCGATCTGGCGCGAGTTCGTGGTCGGGGAGAATCTGGGGAAGATGAAGGCCGGGAGATCGAACTACCTGCTCGCGCTCCTTTGGGGACGGGTGAGCGTGTGGGGCTACGCGCTGTCGTGGTTCCTCAACGCCGGGCTGCTGGCCCTGCCGCTCCTCGGCACGCTGATCCGGGCCTGGCAGCATCGGGCCGAGGCCGGCGCGATCGAGCGGCTGCTCTGGCTCTGGGCGGCCGTGCTGTTCGCGGTGTTCTGCCTGCCGACGCAGCGGTCGGGCCGCTACCTGCTCGAGGCGATGCCGGGGATCGCCGTGGTCATGGCGCTGCACTGGCACCGGCTCCTCCCCTCGGCGTTCCTCACGACCGTGGCCGGGGCGGGCGTGGTGGTCGGCCTCGTCGCGTGGCTGTCGGCCCTGCTCGTGCGCGACCTCGGGCCCGGCGCCATTTCTTGGGCCCACTGGGGAATCCTCGGCGGTGCGGTGGGCATCGTGCTCTTCGCACTCGTCGATCGGCGGCGGCTCGCGGCCTGCGCCGTGCCGGCGGCGCTCGTCGCGTTTCTCTCGGTGTCGAGCTTCCTCACGACATTCGATCCGCCGCGAGGCGGGTATCCGGCGGCAGCAGTCGCCGCCGCGCAGGGCCGCGTGGTGCACGTGCCGGAAAACTTTCGGGCAGCCGCCGAGCGGGCCAGTTTCCTGCTGCCCGGGGCCGTGATCCGCGGCTATCCCGCCGAGCATGAGGAGCACGGACCCGCCGACGTCGGTCCTGACGACCTCGTGGTCGTCGTGCGGCCGTTTGCCGCACCGGAACCGCCGGGCGCGATCGGCAGCCGGATGGAGATCAGCGGCCGTCACACGCCCCGTCAACTCTGGGAGATGGCCACGGGCCGGCTCGCCGAAACCCTCTTTCGCCGCGAGTGGCTCATCAGAAAGTAGCGTGGGCCAGGACCTCGGCGGGCGTGAGGCCGCGGACCCGGAGGTCGCGGATCGCGAGGCCGCCGGCCCGCTTCGCGAGCCGCTGGCCGGCCGCGTCGACCACGAGCGGCGCGTGGAACCAGCGCGGCGGTGGCCAGCCGAGCGCCTCGTAGAGGAGCAGCTGCCGGGCGGTGCTCGTGAGCAGATCCTCGCCGCGGACCACCTCTTCGATCTCCATGGCATGGTCATCGGCCACCACGGCCAGTTCGTAGGCGGCGAGGTCGTCGCGCCGCCAGACGACGAAATCGCCGAAGTCGACGCCCGCCGTGCGCCGCACGGTGCCCAGGCGACCGTCCTCGAACTCGATCACGCGGCCGTCGGGCACGCGAAACCGCCACGGCACGCCCCCCGGCGCCCGCGCCCGTTCCCACGACGCGGGCCGCAACGCCGCCGGAAACACCGGCTCGCCGCCGGCGGGCGCGTGGGGCGCCGTCGCCGCCTCCTCGACATCGCGGCGCGAATGCGGGCTGGGATAGATCGCGCCTGCCGCCTCGAGCCGGCGCCACACCTCGAGAAACCACGCGCCCCGCCGGCTCTGCTCGTAGGGAGCATGGGGGCCGCCGACATCGGGCCCCTCCGTCCACACGAGCCCGAGCCAGCGCAGGTCGTCGAGCGAGGCGGCGGCGAACTCGGCGCGACACCGGTCGCGGTCGAGGTCCTCGATCCGCATCACGAGGCCGGCCCCGGCCGCGCGTTCGGCCGCCAGCGCGAACGTGCGCGCGTGCCCCACATGGAGGAATCCGGTCGGCGTCGGAGCGAGTCGGCCGCGGAGGGGCATGGGGTATGGCAGGCGGGACGCCCGTCCTACAGTAGCCACCACGACTTGGTGGCGACCACGTAGGCCCCGAGGGCGAGGTTCGTGGCCGCATGGGCCAGGATGACGTCGATCGGCCGGCGCGTGGCCGAGGCGACCCCGCTCATCACCGCAAACCACGCGAGCGAGGCCGCCGCCTCGGCGGGGTGCGTGGCGACGGCGTAGACGAGACAGGCAGCCGTCGAGGCGAGCGTGAGCCTGCCGAAGGGCACGGTCCAGAACTGCTCGTCGATCACGTAGCGCATGAGGAAGCCGCGCAGGAAGAGTTCCTCGACGATGGGCACGACCACCACGAGCCCGAGGAGCCGCAGCGCCAGGAACGCCCATGCCGCGCCGGGCGACGCGAACTGCGCGAAAGGGTCGAATGCGCTGCGTTCCATCGCCTGCGTCACGAAGCCGCTCTCGCGCTGCAGCGCCGCCAGCACGATCCACGGGATCACGAGCAGGAGCCCGAGCGGGACGGGCCACCACGTCGTGCGGCCCACCCAGTCGCGGATCGGCCGCCAGACCCGCGCGAGCGCCATGCCCGTCGCCACGAGCCGAGCCGCGTAGATCGCCGGGTAGGCCGCGTACGGGATGCCGAGCGCCCCCGCCAGGCCGCCGCCACCAGGCGTCGGCTCGAGGATCCCGCCGACGAGGAACACGACGAACGGCACGACGCAGACGTCCCACGGCCGGCGGGGGCCGTGGTCGGTGGATTGTTCACGTGTCATGGGCGGGTGGGGCCGGCCTGTCGCAATTCCAGGGTCGGGAGTATATTCGAGTTTCCCTGCCCGCCTGAATGGCCTGCCCGGCGGCCGTTTCCCCGTTTCTCCCCCCGAAGGTGCATCGTTTCCATGGATCTGTCCAAGCTTCGCAACATGGGCATTTCGGCCCACATCGACTCCGGCAAGACGACGCTGTCGGAGCGCATCCTCTACTACGCGGGCCGCATCCACCGCATCCAGGAGGTGAAGGGCGGCGGCGACGGCGCGACGATGGACTACATGGACCTCGAGCGCGAGCGCGGGATCACGATCACGAGCGCCGCCACGAGCGTGAAGTGGCACGACTGCGACATCAACCTCATCGACACCCCGGGCCACGTCGACTTCACCGTGGAGGTGGAGCGCAGCCTGCGCGTGCTCGACGGGGCGATCCTCGTGCTCTGCGCTGTGGGTGGCGTGCAGAGCCAGTCGATGACGGTCGATCGGCAGATGAAGCGCTACAAGGTGCCGCGGCTGGCGTTCGTCAACAAGATGGACCGCACCGGCGCCAATTTCGACCGCGTCGTGAAGCAGCTCCGCGAGAAGCTCGGCACCGACGCGATCCCGCTCCAGATCCCGATCGGCAAGGAAGACAAGCTCGAGGGCGTGATCGACCTGATCGCGATGAAGGCCTACTACTTCGATGGCGACAACGGCGAGAACGTTCGCGAGGAGGCGATCCCCTCCGCCTACGAGAAGCCGGCGGCCGAGGCCCGCCACGCGATGCTCGAAGGGCTCGCGATGTATTCCGACTCGCTCATGGAGAAGCTCCTCTCGGAGGAGCAG
>JBJSZP010000388.1:0-3790 GCA_046090365.1 Planctomycetia bacterium | reverse complement strand
GCTCACCGATCCGCCGCTCTCGAGCGTCGATCAGGCGGCCCGCCGAGTGGGCTACGAAGCGGCAGCGATCCTCGATCGGCTAATGCTCAACGCGGCGCTGCCCGAGCAACGCGTCGTGGTGCCGCCGATGGGGGTGATCGCCCGGGCCTCCACCGACACGCTCGCCACCGACGACGCCGAGGTCGTGCAGACGCTCCAGGCGCTGCGTAACGATCCCTGGCATCGCCCGCAGGTCGCTGCACTGGCGGCGGCGGCCGGCATCTCCCGCTCCACGCTCGAGCACCGGTTTCGCGCGGCGGTCGGCCGCTCGATCCACGAGGAGCACGTGCGGCTGCGGCTCGCCGGCACGCGGAAACTGATCGTGGAGACCGACCTCTCGCTCAAGGCCGTCGCCCAGCGGGCCGGATTTCCGTCGCTCCAGTACATGACGACGTTCATCCGCCGCCACACCGGGCTCACGCCCGCCCGCTTGCGCACGGTCAACCGCAAGCGCTGACGGTCGCCCATCCGCGCGTGCAGCGAGGAGCGTCAGGTGATCCGGCTACCTCGACGATACACGGCCTCGAGCCTGAAAGGGCATTTCAGGTCGGTGTTGTCGAAGACCACCACGACCGGCAGTGATGCGATCGCCCGGTCCAGGTTCGCGAGCGTGCGTGTGAACCTCGCCTCGAGTTTTTCATCGGGCACGTCGTGCCCGCCCTGCAACACGCGCATGGCAACCCGCTGCCTCGACGTAGCGGGAGAATCGATGCGAATGAAGATCAGGACGACGTGAATACCCTGGCGGCTGGCCTCCTCCAATTCGGCAACCTTCTCGCCGACCGGATCGGAAAGGACAGTCTCGAATATGAAACTCTCACGCTGCTTGATCAGGCCCGCGCGGAGCTCGGCGGCGAGGGCGGCTGCCTCGTAGGCTCCCAGATCCAGTTCGGCGGCGAGATCGTCGGCGTTGATGAACCGCAGGCCGGCATCGGCGAGATGCGCGCGGAAAAACGTCGACTTGCCCGCGCCGTTCGAGCCGGCGAGCGCCACCACGACGGGCCTCGCGTCGAGAAGCGATCGCCAGTCCATGCATCCCCGTCGGTTACGGCGACTCGACGAACACGCGATTCACAAACCGCCCGCGGGTGCGGGTGCCGTCGGCGTCGATCTTGACGAGCATCCCCGGCCGATCCGGGCAGGCCTCGAAATGCGGAAACGGCAGCGAAGCGAGCGTGGTGCGCACGCGGTCGCGGCCCGCGTTGGTATCGACCGACTCGATGAGCTCGGCCAAGGGTCGCACGGCACCGGTGCGCTGCAGTGCCAAGGCCCGGTCGCCGCGCAGCGCCGGTTCGATCGATTTGCCGAGACGGGCCCAGAATTCGACCTGGCCGGCGATCGATCGGCGGGCCACGGCCCCCACGGTTCGGGCATCGAGGACTAGTTCGTCGCTCAACTTCACGGGCTGACTCATACTGCAAAGGTAGCATTTCGCTACCCGTCGATCAAGTGAGATATTGAGGCCAAGGAAGGCCCATTAGCGGCTGTCGGTGGTGTCCCCCCAGCCGCGGAGCCGCACGTGCAGCTGGGCGACGCGGCCCATGAAGTGGTCCATGGCATACGGGCCGGCGGCGAGCCGCAGATGCCGCTTCGCGTCGTCGTCGCGGCCGCAGGCCTCGGCGTGGAGCCCGAGATAGAGGTGCGCATAGCAGCGCTGGTTGCGCAGGGCCGGCTCCGGCCCGGCATCAGCCGCGGCGAGCACCGCCTCGGGCGTGCCCCGGCCTTCGAACAGCGCGAGGATCTCCCGCATCGGCACGCGGGCGTCGGCGCCGACCGGCAGAAGCGCCGCCCGGGCGGCTTCGGCGCCCTGGTCGCGGGCCACACACGCGAAGTGCCAGGCGACGTTTTCCACGTCGGCGGGATTGGCCCCGCGGTGGATCTCGAACTGCCGGCGGCCGTCGGCGAATCGGCCGGCGTAGTAGAGCGCGATCCCCCGCTGCCAGAGTTCCGGCTCGAGGGCGGGGCGGGCGGCCACGACTGTGTCGAAGGCCCGCGCCGACTCGGCCGGCCGCCCATCGAACAACAGCCGCACGCCGTCGGAAAACGCCGCGGCCACCTCTGCCTCGGGAACTGCGGTGCGCGATGGGGTGTCGCTCGCGACGAGGCGAAACACGCCCTGGCCGGTCGGGGAACTCGTGAGCACGTAGGCTTCGCCGTCGGCGTCGGTGCCGAAGCCGAAGATCGGCAGGCCGCTCCACTGAATCTCCCGGTTCGTCGCCCGCCCGGTGGCTGCGTCGAGGTGCAGCGCCCAGAGGCGGCCGGAGACAAAATCACCGTACAGGTAGGAGCCGACGAGCGCCGGCACCTGGCGGCCGCGATAGACGAAGCCGCCGGTGATGCTCTTGCCCACCTGATGGTCGTATTCCCATGTGGGCTCGATCAGGTTCGCTCCGGCCTCGAGGCGGTTGCCGAAGGGCTGCGTCCCCTCGCGGAGGCTCCAGCCGTAATTGCCCCCCTTCGTCACGATGTCGACCTCCTCGAGGAGATCCTGCCCCACGTCGGCGGCCCACAGCCGGCCCGTGTCGCGGTCGAACGCGATCTGCCAGGGATTGCGAAAACCGAACGCAAAAATCTCACCGCGGGCATCGGCCCGGCCGACGAACGGGTTGTCGGCGGGGATCGCGTAGGCCCGGTCCCCCTCGCGCCGATCGACGTCGATCCGCAGGATCTTGCCGAGGAGCGTGTCGAGCTTTTGGCCGGTGCCGAGCGGATCGTCGCGGCTGCCGCCGTCGCCCAGGCCCCAGTAGAGGTAGCCGTCGGGCCCGAACGCGATCGAGCCGCCGTTGTGGTTCCAGTAGGGCTGATCGACCGCCAGCACGAGTTCCTCGCTCGCCGGATCGACCCGGTCGGGATCGGCCTGGCTCACGCGATACCGGCAGAGGTGCTCGACCCGCTTGTCGCCCTTCACGCTGTAGGTGATGAAAAACTCGCCCGTCTCGCGGAACCGCGGATGGAAGGCGAGGCCGAGGAGCCCTTCTTCGTTGTATTTGCCCCAAGGCGACGTGCCGGGCCGCAGGTCGAGGAACAGTTTTCCATCGTTGGAACCGGGGCGGAACACGTGGATCATCCCGGACTGATCGAGCACGAACCGGCGGCCCGAGCCATCGCCCGCGTCGGTCACCACGAGCGGCCGCAGCGGCACGACGGGCTTGCCGTCATCCGATTCGGGCGACCAGCCCTCCCACGTCGCCCC
Organism: Planctomycetia bacterium; assembly: GCA_046090365.1. GTDB lineage: Bacteria > Planctomycetota > Planctomycetia > Pirellulales > UBA1268 > RGVT01. The sequence goes on along the minus strand of JBJSZP010000388.1, from coordinate 558 downwards.
AGGCAGCGCCGGCACGGCCTGCACCGCCGCGACCTCGTCGGCGAAGGGGATCTTGGCCCCGTCGGCCGGCAGTTCCCGAACCTTGATCGAGCGAAACGCCACCGCGGCTCCGTGGTCCTGGAGGCAGAGATGCCCGCGGCCGGCCTTCCCGAAGCCGGGAAACGAGGCAAACTTGCTCTTCGCGACTCGCTCGTCCCAGTCTTTGCTGCCGATCTTGAACCGCTCGTAGACGATGCCGTTGACACACACCTCGCAGCCGCCGGGGGAGACCCGCAGATAGAGATGGTTCCACTCGCCGGCGGGCCGCGTCGCGTCGATCGTCTCGGGGCTCGTGCGGCCTGCGTCCTTGTCGGCTTGCCGCACCCAGTCGGGCAGTTTGGGTTGGTAGAGACCGTAGAGCCAGCCAGCCTTCTGGGTTTCCTTGGCCGAGGCGTTGTCGAGGATCTGCACCTCCGGGCCCGTGTGCCACGGCTTGGGCTCGTCTTCGGTGACGTGAAACATCAGCCCGCTGTTGCCGCCCGGGGGGATCCGATACTCGAGCTGGACCTCGAACGCGCC
>JBJSZP010000387.1:0-10627 GCA_046090365.1 Planctomycetia bacterium | reverse complement strand
GCGGAGGGAAAGCCAAGGTTTCCCTCGCCTGCGATGGCTCGCCCTCCAGGCGAGCCTCGCGTAAGCCGAAGCAGGCCCGGAGGGATGCGCCGGCGCGAGAGGGAGCACCATCCATGGCCCCCGCAGGCTTGCGCGGCTGCGGGGCAAGCCGAGGTTGCCACCGAGCCGCGGCGGGAAACTCAGCCTTCGGGAGCCGCCGCCGTGACGACCATCTCGACCTTGCAGCCTTGTCCCAGGCCGACCTGCACCATGGCCCGGACGGGCGGATGGGCCGCAGGAACCCACGCATCCCAGAGTTCGTTCAGGATCGGGCCGTCGCTCATGTCCGCGATGAAGACGAGCACCTGCAGGAGCCGCGTCCGGTCGCTCTTGATCGTCTCCAGCGTCGCGTCGATCTGCGCCAGCACCCGGATGATCTGGCCGCGGGCATCGAGCGACATGTCCTCGGCCACTTCGACCCAGTGGGCCACGCCGCGATGGACGACGACGTCTGCCCATCGCTTGGAGGTGCCGTATCGCCGGATTTCGCTCATGTCGCTGCCAGGCACGCAAAAACGTGTTCAGTGGGCGACGAGGGACTCGAACCCCCAACCCCCTCGGTGTAAACGAGGTGCTCTGACCAATTGAGCTAGTCGCCCTGTCCTTCCCGCAAACGAGCCATCCCTGGCCTCGTTTGCTCGGTCGGCCGCAGGCAAAGCCGAGGTTTGCCTGGGCCTCCGGCGTCGCATCCGGCGACGCCTTCGTGATTCTTCGTTCTCCGGTTCATCCTCCTGCGTTTTCCTTGTCCGGTTTCGGTGGCACCACGACGCGGACACCGAGCTCCACGAGTTGCTTCGTTTCCACCGGCGACGGGGCGCCGGTCATCAGGTCACTCGCCTTCTGCGTCTTCGGAAACGCGATCACGTCGCGGATGCTGTCGAGCCGCCCGAAGAGCATCACCCAGCGGTCGATCCCGAGCGCGATCCCGCCGTGCGGCGGGGCCCCGCTCCGCAGGGCGTCGAGGAGGAACCCGAACCGCTCCCGGGCCATCTCCGGCGAGATGCCGAGCAGCTTGAACACCTTCTCCTGCGTCGCGCCGTCGTGGATCCGGATCGTGCCGCCGCCCGCCTCTGAGCCGTTGATCACGAGGTCGTAGGCCACGGCGCGGCAGGCGGCCGGGTCGCTTTCGAGGAGCTCGAGGTCGGCCGGCCGCGGCGCCGTGAACGGATGGTGCATCGAGGCCCAGCCGCCCGTTTCCGCGTCGCGGGCGAACATCGGGAAATCGACCACCCAGGAAAAGTGCATGACATTCGGATCGAACAGGCCGAGCTGGCTGCCGAGCCGCTTCCGCAGCATGTGCAGCGCCTTGCACGTGACGTCGAACGAATCGGCCACGATGAGCGCGAGGTCGCCGGGCTCGCAGCCGAGCGCCGCCTTGAGCCGGTCGCCGATCGCCGTGAGGTTCTTGGCCACCGGCCCGCTCCACGCCCCGTCGGCCTCCACCTTCAGCCACACGAGCCCCTTCGCGCCCGCTTCCACGGCCACGGCCGTGAGCTCGTCGAGATCCTTCCGCGAGCATTTCGCCGCCGCGGCCGGCACGCGGATGCCGCGCACCCGGCCGCCCGCCTCGACCGCCCCGCGAAACACGCGGAAGTCGCTCTCGCCGGCGAGCGCCGTGAGATCGGTGATCTCGAGCCCGAACCGCAGGTCGGGCGCGTCGTGGCCGAACCGCTCCATGCACTCGTCCCACGTGAGCCGGGGCAGCGGCAGCGGCACGTCGATCCCGAGGATCTCGCGGGCCGTCCGCTTGACGAGCCCCTCGATCACGCCCATCACGTCGTCCGCCTCGACGAACGACATCTCCACGTCGAGCTGCGTGAACTCGGGCTGCCGGTCGGCCCGCAGGTCTTCGTCGCGGAAGCACTTCGCCACCTGCACGTAGCGGTCGAAGCCGGCCATCATCAGGAGCTGCTTGTAGAGCTGCGGCGACTGGGGGAGGGCGAAGAACGATCCGTGCTCGAGCCGGCTCGGCACGAGGTAGTCGCGGGCCCCCTCCGGCGTGCTGCGGCCGAGCATCGGCGTCTCGACGTCGATGAAGCCGAGCTCGTCGAAGTGGTCGCGCATGATCTTCACGATCCGGCTGCGCAGGAACATGTTGTCCTGCATCGCGGGGCGGCGGAGGTCGAGCCAGCGGTGGGCGAGCCGCACCTCCTCGCCGGGGAGCTCGGTGGCCCCGGGCTGGAAGACGGGCGTCTCGGCCTCGTTGAGCACCGTGAGCCGGCGGCACACGACCTCGACCGCGCCGGTCGCGAGCTTCGGGTTCGTCGTGCCCTCGGGCCGGGCGCCCACGACGCCCTCCACCGCGAGCACCCACTCCGCCCGCACGGCGCGGGCCGCGGCGAGCGCGGCCGCGTCGCTGTCGGGGCCGATCACGACCTGCGTCTTGCCCCAGCGGTCGCGGAGATCGATGAAGATCACGCCCTTGTGGTCGCGGACGCGATCAGCCCAGCCGCAGAGCGTGACGGCGGTGCCGAGGTGGGCGGGGCGGAGTTCTCCACAGGTGTGGGTTCGGAGCACGCGGGCGGGCCTTTCACGGGGTCGGGGAGCGGATCAGGAGCGGAAAGCGGAGAGCACGAGGAGGGCGATCGACAACAGGATCGCCAGGCCGAGGAGGGGCAGGCCGCCGTAAAACAGGATCGGCATGGCGCTCTCGCCGACTGAGTCACGGGCGAACACGACCACGAAGGCGATCACGGCAAACACGGCCGCGAGGGCGAACGCCGTCCACGCCAGGAGCTTCTGCAGCATCGGTCGCTATCTCGCCGTCCGCTGCACCAGCCGCTGCCCGACCAGGTCGTGCTGCTGCTGCCGCCGCTCCGGGCCGAACTCGAGGTGCAGTTGCTGGTCGGCGTCGTCACCGCTGAACTCGCGAAACAGCAGGCTCGGCTGGATGTCGCGGTTGTGCTGGTATTTGTCGCTCGCGTATTCCGTGATGTCGCCCGCGATCTGGTGGAAGAAGATCTGGCAGATCGGCACGCCGGGATAGATCTTCACCGGCTGCACGGCGAACATCTCGAGCGTCCAGTAGCCGCAGAAGCCCACGTCGCCGAAGCCGGCGGTCACGTGCACGAACAGCCCCAGCCGGCCGATCGAGCTGCGGCCCTCGATCATCGGCACGAGGTTGTGCGTCTCGGTGCGCTCGACGGTGCGGCCGAGGTACAGCTGGTTGGGCGTGAGCACGAGGCCGTCTTCGGGGATCCGGATCCGCTCCACGCGGTTGCTCTTCCGCATGTCGAGCACCACCTCCTCGTACACGAGCAGCTCGTCGTGGAGCGAGAGGTTGTAGCTGTTGGGATTGAGTCGGGCCTCGTCGAACGGGTCGATGACGATGTTGCCACCGAGCTGCTGCCGGATCTCGTTGCCGGAGAGGATCATGGATGGTTCCAGGTGCGGGAGAGGGGCGGACAGGAACCGGACGGGGCGGATTGTACGCTTTCGTGAAAAAAGTGTCAGGCACGGCGCCGTTTTCCGGCGGCCTGCGGCCGCCGCGGAGCAGGTTTCCGGGCCCGGCGTGACTTCAGCCCGGGCTTCGGTTTCGGCTTCACGCCAACGCGCGGGCAGAGGTCGGCGAGCGGGCACTCGTCGCAGCGGGGCGAGCGGGCCGGGCAGATGGTCCGCCCGTGCTCGATGAGTCGGTGGCTGAAGCCGATCCAGTGGTCGCGCGGCACCACCTTCACAAGATCGCGCTCGGCCCGCACCGCGTCGGCATGCCGCGTGAGGCCGAGCCGGCGGGCGATGCGGCCCACGTGCGTGTCGACCACGATCCCCTCCGCCTGGCCGAAGGCGCTGCCAAGGACGACGTTCGCCGTCTTCCGGCCGACGCCCGGCAGCCGCACGAGGTCCGGGAGCGCCTCGGGCACCCGGCCCTCGTGCCGCTCCACGAGCGCCTTGCAGCAGCCGAGGATGTTCTTGGCCTTGGCCCGGTAGAAGCCGGTGCTGCGGATCGCCCCCTCGAGGTCGCGGGGGCGGGCGGCGGCGAGGGCCGCGGGGGTGGGCCAGCGGCGGAAGAGGTCGCCGGTGACCATATTCACCCGCTTGTCGGTGCACTGGGCCGAGAGGATCGTGGCCACGAGGAGCTGAAACGGATTTTCGAACGCCAGCGAGCAGTCGGCGCGAGGATGGGCCGCGGCCAGCCGCTCGGCGATCGCCCCGGCCCGCCGGCGCCGGGCCGTGACCGATTCGCGGCCTGGCCGCGGCACGGCCGACTCCCGGCTCGGCCGGGATCTGTTCTCAGCCCCCTCTCCGCGGCGATCAGTGCTACTATTCATGCGTCACGCGACCAGAATCCCGTGCCGGCCCGACTCCGGCGGTGTGCGACCGACTCGAAAGGTACCCCATGCACGCGACGGAACCAGCGCCCGCCTACGATCCGCTGTATCTCGAAGGCATCGAGAAGTTCAACGCCTGCGAATATTACGACAGCCACGAGGTGTGGGAGGAGTTGTGGACGGAATACCGCGGGCCGTCGCGGAAGTTTTACCAGGGACTGATCCAGGCGGCCGTGGCCCTCTACCACTTCGGCAACGGCAACATCCGCGGAGCCCGCAAACTGCACGCGAGCGTGCACGGCTACCTCGAGCCCTATGCGCCCCGGCACCTCGGCCTCGACGTCGGGGCGTTCCTGGCCGCGTTCGACACCTGCCTCGCGGAGGTGGCGGCGAGCAAGGAGGACTATCCCGACATCACCCTCGACCCCGACACTCTCCCGGAAATTCACCTCGATCCACCGCCGGCCTAGGGCCGGCGGCCGCAGCCACGGGCGGAGCCACAGCATGACGGACGAACCCCTCGCCTTCTCGCCCGACCAGTTCTCCGGGCAGGCCCGGATCTTCGCGCTCCCGAACCTCGTGATGTTTCCGCACGTCATGCAGGCGCTGCACATCTACGAGCCGCGGTATCGGGCGATGCTCGAGGAGGCGCTCGAGGGCGACCGTCTCATCGCGCTGGCCGTGCTCGCGCCGGGCTGGGAGAAGAACTACGAGGGGCGGCCCACGCTCCGCTCCACCGCCTGCCTGTGCCGCGTGGCCACGCACCAGCGGACGCCCGAGGGCACCTACAACGTGCTCCTGCTCGGTGTGCGGCGGCTGCGGCTCGTGCGGGAGCTGCCCCCCAAAAAACTGTTCCGCGTGGTGGAGTCGGAGCTCCTCGACGACGTGCTGCCCGACGACGAGTCGCCCGAGGCGGCCGCCGAGCTCCAGCAGCAGCTCCTGGCCGCCTTCAAGCGGGCGATGCCCAAGATTCCCGACGCCTACGAGCAGCTCGACCAGCTCCTCGGGTCGCAGATCACGCTGGGCATGCTCGCCGACATCGTGGCCTACACGATCGACCTGGATCTCGAGTGGAAGATGCGGCTGCTCGCCGAGTGCGACGTGTTCAAACGCACGCGGCTGTTGCTCGAGGCGATCGCCGGCCGGGCGCCGGCCGGAATCCTGCGGCCATTTCCCCCCGAGTTCAGCGTCAACTAGCATGGTGGCATGAAGAAGGACGCTTCCCCCGTCGACCATGCGCGGATCGAGCGGGCCGTGCGCGAGATTCTCCACGCCGTCGGCGAAGACCCCGACCGCGAGGGCCTGCTCGAGACGCCGGCCCGCGTGGCCCGGATGTACGCCGAGATGTTCAGCGGGCTCCACCAAGACCCGAAGGCGCATCTGCAAAAGGCCTTCACGGAAAAATACGACGAGATCGTGCTCGTCCGCGACATCTCGTTCACGAGCATGTGCGAGCACCACCTGCTGCCGTTCACCGGCCGGGCCCACATCGGCTACCTGCCCGACGGCCGCGTGCTCGGCCTGAGCAAGCTCGCCCGGATCGTGGAGGTGGTGTCGCACCGGCCGCAGGTGCAGGAGCGGATGACCGAGCAGATCGCCGACCTGCTCGTCGAAGACCTCGGCGCCAAGGGCGTGGCCGTGGTCGTGGAGGCGTCGCACTCCTGCATGACGATCCGCGGCATCCGCAAGCCGGGCAGCCTGTGCGTGACCTCGGCGATGAAGGGCATCTTCCGCGCGAACGTGTCGAGCCGCGCGGAGGTGATGTCGCTGATCTACGGAAACCGGCCCGCGCCGTGACGCTCCTCGTCGACTTCCTCTGCCGGTTCGCCTGGGGGCTGGCCGCCGCGCTCGTGGCCACGCCACCGCGGCTCGTGCCGGCCGGCTTCTTCCGCGTAAATCTGCTCGTGGTGCTGGGGCTCGCGACGTTCGCCGCGCTCCTCGCCGGCACGGCACTGCCCGGATGGCTCTGGCTGCTGCCCGCCGCCGCAGCCGTGTCGGCGTGGCTCGGCAGCATCGCGTGGTATGCGGAGCGGACCCGCGGCGGGCTGATGTTCTGCGCCGCATGCGCGGGGCTGCTCGCGGCGGCGACGGTGCTCGTCGGGCCGATCGGGATCCTCCCGGCGGCGACGCGGCTGCTGTCGGGCCTGCTCGTGGGCCTCACGGTGCACGCGATGCTGCTCGGCCACTGGTATCTCAACGCGCCCGGGATGCGGGTCGACGCGCTGCGGCGGATGATCGATGTGGCCCTCGCGGCCTGGGCGGCGGTGCTCGTCGCGACCGTGGCCGCGGTGCTCGCGGCGGGGGCTTTGCCGTGGCGTGGCCTCGAGCCGACGGCACTCGCGCTCCTCTCGCTCCGGTGGCTGGCGGGCCTCGCCGGGCTGCCCGCGCTGCTGTGGTTGAGCCGCAAGACGCTCGACATTCCCAACACGCAGAGCGCCACGGGTATCCTCTACGTGGCCTGCCTGGCCGCGATCGTGGGCGAACTCACCGCCCAACTGCTCGCGGCGGCCTGACGCCTTCCCCGCGGAACGCCCGATGCGGATCACCTACGCCTGCCCCGCCTGCCATGCCACCGTGAGCCTCGACGGCATCGAGTCGCGCGCGGCGCTTGCCTGCCCGGCGTGCAACGCCACGATCGCGGTGCCGGAGGGCGCGTTCACTGCCGGGTCGCCGCCGCGGCTGACGCGGTGCCTCGTCTGCCCGAGCACGGAGCTCTTCGTGCGCAAGGACTTTCCGCAGCGCGTGGGGCTCGCGATCGTGGTCGCCGGCCTGGCCGCGAGCTGCGTGGCCTGGGCCTGGCGGGAGCTCGTGCTCACGTTCGCGATCCTGTTCGGCACGACGCTCGTCGACGTGGTGCTGTATCTCGTGATGCCCGACTGCCTGTCGTGCTACCGCTGCGGCGCCCGCTACCGCGGCGCCGGCGTGAAGGGCACCTTCGGCGGCTTCGACCTCGAGACCCACGAGAAGCACAGGCAGCAGGCGGCCCGGCTGCGGGCCGGGTCGACCCATGGACAGTGAGCGCCAGCGGATCGCCGAAGACCTGCGCGGCCTCGTCGCGGGCGAGGTGATCTGCGACGACCCCGGCCGCGCGCTCTACGCCACCGACGCGAGCCTGTTCGAGGTCTGGCCGCTGGTCGTGGTGCGGCCGCGGACCGCCGACGACGTGGCGGCGACGGTTTCCTGGGCGGCGGAGCGCGGGCTCCCGGTGCATCCGCGGGGCGGGGGCACCGGCCTCGCCGGCGACGCGCTCGGCCCCGGGATCGTGATCGACACCTCGCGGTTCATGCGGCGGATCGTGCACACGTCGGCCGGGCAGGTGCGGGTGCAGCCGGGCGTGGTGGCCGCGCAGCTCGACGAGCACCTCGCCCGGCTGGGACGGATGTTCGGCCCCGATCCGAGTGGCGCAGCCGTGACCACGATCGGCGGCATGATCGGCCGCAACGCCTCGGGCAGCCGCTTCGCCCGGCACGGCAGCGTGCGCGGCCGCGTAGCGGCGGTACAGGCCGTGCTCGCCGACGGCAGCCTCGTGGAACTCGCGCCGACGGCGCCGACGGCCGAGCCCGCGAGGGCGGGCGACCCCGCGGCGGCGGGCGACGCCGCCACGCGGCTGGCCACGGGGCTGGCACGGATCCTCGCCGTCAACCGCCCCGTCATCGACCGCTGGCAGCCGGCCGAGCGGCTCTCGCACGGCGGATACCGGCTCGACGATCTCGAGCGCGACGGGAAGATCGACCTGCCCCGGCTGCTCTGCGGCGCTGCCGGCACGCTGGCCGTCGTGACCGAGGCCACGCTCGACACCGTGGCGGCCGACGGCGGGCGGGCCGTGGCGCTCGTGCTCTTTGACTCGCTCGAGAAGGCCGCCGAGGCCGCCCTGCGGATCACCGCGTGGGGGCCGAGCGCGTGCGACCTCTTCGACAAGCGCCACCTCGCGCTCGCCCGCGGCTCGAAGGTGACGTTCGACCTCTTGATCCCACCGGCGGCCGACGCGGGGCTGCTCGTCGAGTTCACGAGCGACGACGCCGCGGAGTGCCGGAGGCGGCTCGACGACGCCCTCGGGCGACTCCAGGCGGTGAAGCGGCTGTGCCTCGACGTGCGGCGGGCGGAAGACGACCAGGATGCGTCGCTGTTCTGGGGCCTCTCGCGGCAGGTCGTGTCGACGCTCCACGGCGTCCGCGGCACGTCGCGGCCCGTGCCGTTCATCGAAGACGTCGTCCTGCCGCCGGCCCACCTGCCCGAGTTTCTCCGGCGGCTGCAGGACGTGCTCAAGGACCACGCCGCCACGGCGCTCGTGTTTGGCCACGCGCCCCAGGCGCAGATCCACGTGCGGCCCTACGCCGAGCCGCGCATGCCGGGCGAGCGGGCCCGGCTCGAGCGGCTCGCCGAGGCGATCTACAAACACGTCGTGTCGCTCGGCGGCACGCTCGGGGGCGAGCAGGGTCTCGGGCTGTCGCGGACCGCTTTTTTTGCGCGGTTCTTCCCGGAGTTGTCGGCCGTCTTCGCGGAGGTGAAGGCGGTCTTCGATCCGCGGGGCACGTTGAACCCGGGGCGGATCGTGGCGCTGCCTACAGACTCGCGAGCGCCGGAGGAGTTTCGGCGGCCGCTCGAGCCGCGCGAGTCGGCGGCTGCTCCGCGGCTGCCCGTGCTGGGCTGGTCGGCCAATCAACTCGCCGGCGAGATCGACGCCTGCAACGGCTGCGGCGCCTGCCGCGCCCTCACGCCCGACCTGCGGATGTGCCCCCGCTATCGCGAGGATGCCGGCGAGGAGTCGTCGCCGCGGGCGAAGGCGAGCCTGGCGGCGGCGTTCCTCTCGGGTGCGCTCCCGCCGGAGACGGTCGCGGCCGAGGCGGTGCAGCGCGTGGCCGACACGTGCTTCAACTGCCACCAGTGCCGCGTCGACTGTGCGGCGGGGGTCGACATCCCCGCGCTCGTCATGGAATTGAAGGCGGCCCACGTGGCGGCGGCCGGGCTCCCCACGTCGGCCTGGCTGCGGTCGCGGGTCGATGCCCTGAGCGCCCTCGGCGGCCGGTTCGCCCCGCTCGCGAACCGCGCGCTTGCCAACCCGCAGGCCCGCTGGCTGATCGAGAAGACGCTGGGGATCGCCCGCGGCCGCAAGCTCCCGCCGTTCACCGGCAACCGCACGCTCCGCTGGGCCGCACGGCGCGGTCTCACCCGTCCCTCGCGCCGCGGCGGGCCACGGGTCTTGTATTTCCTCGACACCTACGCCCGCCGCCACGATCCGCTCCTCGCGCAGGCGTTCGTCGCGATCCTCGAGCGGCACGGCGTGGGCGTGTTCATCGATCCGCGGCAGGTGGCGTCGGGGATGGCGCTCGTGTCGGAGGGCGACGTCGAGGGCGCGCGGGCGCTCGCCCAAAAGAACGTGCGGATCCTGGCGGAGGCCGTGCGGCTCGGCTACCGGATCGTATGCACCGAGCCGTCCGCCGTCACCTGCATCACCCACGACTATCCGCTGCTCGTCGAGGACGAAGACATGGACCGGATCGTGGCCGCCACGACCGACGCCACGAGCTACCTCTGGGAGATGCACCGCGACGGCCGGCTGCGGCTCGACTTCCGCCCGGTGCCCGCCCGGATCCTGTACCACGCGCCGTGCCACCAGCGGACGCGGCACTCTTCCAGCCCCGCCGAGCACCTCCTCCGGCTCGTGCCCGGGCTCTCCGTGCAGGCCGCCGACCACGGCTGCTCGGGCATGGCCGGCACATTCGGGCTGGCCCGCGAGCACTACCGGGCGAGCCTGCGGGCGGGCCTGGGGCTCGTGACCGCGATCCGCAGCGCCGGCGTCGAGGCGGGTGCTACCGAGTGCAGTGCGTGCAGGATACAAATGGAGCAGGGCACGTCAAAGCCCACCGTGCACCCCGTGAAACTGCTGGCCAAGGCGTATGGAGCGATCGATGGCGATGGAGCCCGCGAACTCGATGGCCTCCTCTCGGCCACGAGCGGCCGGCTCACCACGAGCTGATGCCGGGCCTGCGGGAATGGTGATGGTCGCCCTGTTCGCCGGCATGGCCGAGGCGGCCGGCTGCCGCGAGGTGGAGATCGAGTGGCCGGGCGGCACCGTCGCCGACCTCCGGGCCGCGCTCGGCCGACGCTGGCCTGCGCTCGTGCCGCTCCTGAGCCGCAGCGCCGTGGCCATCGGGGGCCGCTACGCGACTGACGACCTCGTCGTCGCCGCCGGCACCGCCGACGTGGCCGTGATCCCTCCCGTGAGCGGAGGCTGACATGGCGGCAGTGTGGTGTGCCCTGGTGCGCGAACCGATCGACACGGCGGCCCTGCTCGACCGCGTGGGTCACGCCGCCGCCGG
>JBJSZP010000386.1:0-6195 GCA_046090365.1 Planctomycetia bacterium | reverse complement strand
CTGCAGCCGAGTCGGACGACTCGCGGGCGACGCACAGCCCGCTCATGCCGGCGAAGGCCACGACAGCGGCGATAAAGATGGCGCGGAAAGACGGCATGGCAAAAACCCTCAGGGTGCGGGTGCAGAGCATCCCACGAGTATGCCTTCGGCATTCGGTCCCGTGAAATCCGGCCTCTGGGCCGGATAATCCGATTGTGCCGCCGATCGTTGGACGCTCGCTCTTCAGGTAGGCACCGGCTCGGGGTCGCCCCTACCATCTCGCCGGACGCTCGTTTGGTTGAGCGCGCGCCGGCTTCGGGCTCCCCGAATCCCCTCGCCGGACGTTCGCCTCCGCCCTCCAGGCTACGGCTCACTCGGATTTGCCTGCGCTGCGCCATCCATGGCTGCGCTGGTCAAATACGCCGTCTCCGGGACACGGGGAGCCCGAAGCCTCCCTCAACTGGAACAGGGAGGCTTCGGGGGAGTCGGCGAACGCTTCCCGAGCGAGGCCGCTGCGGCCGGAGCGAGGAGACTTTTGCCGCTCCCCCGAAGCCGGCGCGCATTCAACTTGCTGAACGTCAAGCGAGAGGGCGTGGGCAGTCACGAGCCAGCGCGCCCAACGAACGCTTAGCGCTTGCTGAACTGCGTGCCGCGGCGGGCGCCCCGCAGGCCGTACTTCTTGCGCTCCTTCATCCGGCCGTCGCGGGTCAGCAGCTTGCTGTGGCGGAGCTGCTCGGCCAGTTCGCCGTCGAAGGTCTTGAGGGCCCGCGCGATGCCCAGCCGGCAGGCGCCGGCCTGGCCAGTCGGGCCGCCGCCGTCCACCGTGATGTCGATGTTCACGGCCGACTGCTTGCCCACCTGCTCGAGCGCTCCCGACACGAGCACGCGATCCTTCACGGCAGGGAAGTAGGCGTCGAGGTCGCGGCCATTGATCGAGATCTTGCCGGAGCCGCTGCGGAGCCGGACGCGGGCCACGGCCGTCTTGCGCCGGCCCGTGGCCAGAATGTCGGTGGTGCGGACGGATTTGGCGGTCTGCTCGGCGGCCATCGGATAATTCCTTGAAACTTCTTAGAGCGGGTATGTGCGATGTTGTGGAGCGGCCGGCGGCTACTTCGCGCCGACCTCGAGCGACTCGGGCTGCTGGGCGTGGTGCGGGTGCTCGGCGCCCGCATACACCTTGAGCTTGTCGAGCATCACGCGGCCCAGTCGCGACTTCGGCAGCATCCGGCGCACGGCCTCCTCCAGGATCAACTCGGGCCGCCGGTTGAGCCGGTGCTCCGCGGTCTCCGTCTTCAGGCCCTGGTAGCCCGTGTACCAGCGGTATTCCTTCTGCTGCCACTTCTTGCCGGTGAACTGCACCTTGTCGGCGTTGATCACGACCACGTAGTCGCCCGTGTCGACGTGGGGCGTGTAGGTCGGGCGATGCTTGCCCATGAGCACCATCGCGATGTCGCTCGCCAGCCGGCCGACGACCTTGTCGCTGGCGTCGACCAGCCACCAGCGCTGCTCGATCTCGCCCGGCTTGGCCATGAATGTCTTCATCGATCTGAAACCTGTCGTGTCGTGAATGGGAGCCCCGGATGCTACCAATGCCCTGGCACCCCGGCAAGCGGCCGCACTGCCGCCCGCGAGAGAGCGCGAACGCCTGTTTTCGCGGGGGAATCGCCCCTCGCCCGCGCGGTGTTGCCAGCCCCGGTTCCGCGGAGCACACTTGCCGCCGGTTCCGCCCGCCCCAGCGTCCCCGTTTCCCGCACAGGCCCCGCCCCATGAAGGTTGCCGTCGCCGCAGAACGATTCCCGGGAGAGCGCCGCGTGGCCCTCGTGCCGGCCGCCATCGCCCCCTTGAAGAAAGCCTGCGGCGACCTGCCGGGAGGCATCGAGGTGCTCGTGGAGAGCGGTGCCGGCGAGGCGGCCGGGTTTTCCGACGACGCCTACCGCGCGGCGGGCGCCCGGATCGTGTCGCGCGACGAGGTGTTCGCGGCCGACTGCGTGCTCACGGTGCGCACGGCCGGCGCCTGCGGCGACTCGTGGTGCTCCGACCGCGACCGGATTCGCCCCGGGCTCGTGATCATCGGCCTCTGCGACCCGCTCTCCACCCCCGAGGCCTGCCGCGAGGCGGCGGAACGCGGGGCGACGTTGTTCTCACTCGAACTCGTGCCGCGGATCACGCGGGCCCAGAGCATGGACGTGCTCTCGAGCCAGGCCAACATCGCCGGCTACCGGGCCGTGCTCGTGGCGGCCACCGCCCTGCCCCGCATCCTGCCCATGATGACGACGGCCGCCGGCACCGTGTCGCCCGCCAAGGCGTTGATTCTGGGCGCGGGGGTCGCCGGGCTGCAGGCCATCGCCACGGCCAAGCGGCTCGGGGCACAGGTCAGCGCCTATGACGTCCGCCCCGCCGTCAAGGAACAGGTGCAGAGCCTGGGCGCCAAGTTCCTGGAATTGCCGCTCGAGACCGGCTCGAGCGAGGCAGCCGGCGGCTACGCGAAGGCGATGGGCGAGGAGTTTTACGCGAAGCAGCGCGAGCTCCTCGGCAAGGTGGTGGCCGACAGCGACATCGTGATCTGCACGGCGCTCATCCCCGGCCAGAAGGCCCCCGTGCTCGTGACCCGCGAGATGATCTCCCGGATGCGGCCCGGCAGCGTGATCGTCGACATGGCCGCCGAGCGCGGCGGCAACTGCGAGGGCTCCGCCCCCGACGACACCGTGGTCATCGACGGCGTCACGATCCTCGGCCCCACGAACCTCGCGGCCGAGGTGCCCTTCCACACGAGCCAGCTCTACGCCAAGAACATCGCCACGTTCCTCGCCCACCTCGCCAAGTGCGGCTTCCCCGACGTGGCGGCCGACGACGAGATCTGCCGCGACACGCTCGTGGCGAAGGGGGGCCAGATCGTCCACCCCAAGGTTCGTGAGCGGGCCGGCCTCGCCCCGCTCGAGCCCGCCGCCGTGCCGCCCGGCTGATCGACTCCGACCATCGAATTTCCGGATGCCAACGCCATGACCTGCCTCCTCCCGCTGTTCGCCGACGCCGTCGCCACCGAGGACCCGGCCGCCCGGTTCATCCGCCTGCTGACCGTGTTTCTGCTCGCAATGTGGGTGGGCTTCGAGGTGATCACGAAGGTGCCGCAGCGGCTCCACACGCCACTCACGAGCGGCTCCAACGCGATCTCCGGGATCACGGCCGTCGGCGCGATCGTGGTCGCCGGCGCCCTCGCCACGAAGGGGGGCACGCTGCTGGGCTTCCTGGCGGTGGTGCTCGCCATGATCAACGTCGCGGGTGGCTTCGTCGTCACCCACCGCATGCTCGAAATGTTCCAACCGAAGAAGAAGTAGCCCGACATGTCAAGCCAAGCCTGGATCAATCTCGCCTACCTCGCGGCCGCGATGCTGTTCATCGTGGCGTTCAAGCTGATGACCGGCCCGCGGACGGCCGTGAAGGGCAACTACCTCGGCGCGGCAGGGATGGCGATCGCCATCGTGGCCGCCTGCTTCGAGCGGCAGGTCGTGGAGAGCATCGCCGCGAACGGCTCGTGGCCGCTCGTGATGCTCGCGATCGGCGGACTGATCGGCGGCGCGATCGGCGCCACGATGGCCCTCAAATACCCGATGACGGGCATGCCGCAGATGGTGGCCCTGCTCAACGGCTTCGGCGGGGCGGCCTCCACGCTCGTGGCCGGGGCCGAACTCTGGAATGCCTCGGCGGCCGCCCGTCCGCCGGCCGATCCGCTCGCCCCATGGACGCAGTTCGCGATCGCCACGGCGCTCACGGGCCTGATCGGCGCCGTGACGTTTTGGGGCAGCCTCGTGGCCTTCGCGAAGCTCGAGGAATTGCCGCAGTTCAGGAAGGCGTGGACCGATCCCAATCGCCACTGGATCAACGCCGCCCTGGCGATCGCCACGCTCCTCCTGATCTGGGGCGTATGCGCGAACCCGTCGTCGAACCTGCTCTTCTGGCTGCTCGTGGTCGTGGGGAGCGTGCTCGGCTGCACGCTCACGCTGCCGATCGGCGGGGCCGATATGCCGGTCGTGATCTGCCTGCTCAACAGTTATTCGGGCCTCGCGGCCGCGGCGGCCGGGTTCGTGATCGACAACTCCGTACTCGTGATCGCCGGGTCGCTCGTGGGCGCCTCGGGGCTGATCCTCACGGCGATCATGTGCCAGGCGATGAACCGCTCGCTCGTGGGCGTGCTGTTCGGCGGCCTGGGTACGACGACGGCGGCGAACGCCGACGACGTCTACGCAGGCAAGGTGAAGAGCGCGAGCGCCGAGGAGATCGCGATGGTGCTCGAGGGGGCCGACCGCGTGGTGATCGTGCCGGGCTACGGCCTCGCCGTGGCCCAGGCCCAGCACGCCGTCCGCGAGTTGGCCACCGCGCTCGAGAAGCGGGGGGCGACGGTCGAATACGCCATCCACCCGGTGGCCGGCCGGATGCCGGGGCACATGAACGTGCTCCTGGCCGAGGCCGACATCCCGTATGAAAAGCTCCGGGAGATGGACGATATCAATCCCACGTTCCCGGAGACCGACGTGGCGATCGTGATCGGTGCCAACGACGTGGTGAACCCCGCGGCCCGCACCGACCCGAAGAGCCCGATCGCGGGGATGCCGATCCTCGACGTCGACAAGGCGAAGACGGTGGTGGTGGTGAAGCGGTCGCTGTCGCCGGGCTTTGCGGGCATCCCCAACCCTCTGTTTGCCGCCGACAACACGCTCATGTACTTCGCCGACGGCAAGAAGGCGATCCTGGACCTCACAGCAGCCCTTCAGCACGGCTGAACGGCCTGTCGTCGCTCGTGACAGGCGAGCTGCCTGTCCTACGCAAGCACATCGCTCCAGAGCGCGTCCGACACGAGCAGGCCCGCCCGGGTGAGCTTCACGCGGCGGCCGTCGTCCGTGGCGAGCCCTCCTGCAGCCCACCGCCGGATCGCATCGCCGGCGAGGGCCTCGATGTCAAACCCGCTCGCCGAGCGAAACGCCTCCCTGTCTACGCCGTCGCAGCGCCGCAGCCCGACCACGATCCGCTCGCGGGCCGCCTGCTCGGCTGTCATGGAATCGACGTCGCCCGTGGCGTCCTCTCGCGCGAGCACCCTGTTGATCCAGGTGACCGTGCTGCGGTGGTTCGTGGTGCGCGTGCGGCCGTCGAACCGCGCCGCCCCCGGCCCGAAGGCCTCCCACGGCCGGCAGTCCCAGTAGGCCTCGTTGTGCCGGCAGCGGAAGCCCTGCCGCGCGAAATTGCTGACTTCATAGTGCTCGAAGCCGGCGGCCTCGAGGCCGTCGATCGCCCGCTCGAACATCGCCCGCTCGAGCGACTCCTCGGCCGGCACGAGATCGCCCCGCCGCCGGGCCGACTCGAACGCGGTCCCCTGCTCCCACGTGAGGCAATACACCGACACATGCTGCACGCCCAGCGCCGCGGCTGCGGCCAGGTCGGCCTCCACACCGGCGAGCGACTGCCCCGGCGCGGCCGTCATCAGGTCGAGGTTCACGACGAGCCCGGCATCGAGCAGCCGCCCGGCCGCCGCCCGCACGTCGCCAGGTGCATGGTCGCGGTCGAGGGCTTTCAGCGTGGCCGCGTCGAGCGACTGTCCCCCGAGGCTCACCCGCGTGACGCCGAGGCTGCGGCAGGCGGCGACGAGCTCGGCGGTCACATCGAGCGGATTCGCTTCGAGCGTCACCTCCGCCTGTGCGGCAAGCCGCAGCCGCGGCGCGAGCAGGTCGAACAGCCGCTGGAGCCCAGCTGGCCCGAGGTGCGAGGGCGTGCCGCCGCCCAGGTAGATCGTGTCTATCTCCAGACACGCCGGATCAGACATCGCCTCGGGCGCATTCGAGATGCGGTCGAGTTCGATCGCCAGCGCCGCAAGGTAGCGGTCGATGAGATCGTCGCGGCCCGCAACGAGCGTGAAATCGCAGTAGCCGCATCGGTGCCGGCAGAAGGGCACGTGGACATAGACATGTCGGGGAGGACCATTCATCTCACCCGTCACTATACGGCGGGGCAGCGTCCCGCAGCCCACGTGGGACGGGCTTCCGCCTGTCGAGTCCGCGCGCGCCGGCTCGGGATTGCCCCCACCATCTCGCCGGACGCTCACTGCGCCCATCCATGGGCTCCGTTCGCTCGGAGTCACAGGCGCTGCGCCATCCATGGCTCCGCTGGTGACTCACGCCGGCTCAATGGTAGGGGCAACCCCTCGCCTCCTCTTTCCTGATTCAGTTG
>JBJSZP010000385.1:0-4377 GCA_046090365.1 Planctomycetia bacterium | reverse complement strand
CTGGAAAACTTCCGGGCGAAGGTCGAGGAATACTTCGGCAAGCCGCTCGCCCCCTGCCACCCGGCCGACGTGCACGGCTTCGACGACCACATCGGCTGGTTCGAGCAGGGGGACGGGAAGTTCTCCTACGGCCTCAACGTGGAGAACGGTCGCATCCTCGACCGGGATGGCTTCCGGCTGAAGACGGCCCTGCGGCAGATCCTGCGTGAGCTCGAGCCGGGCGTGCGGATCACCGCGCACCAGAGCATCCTGTTCACCGACCTCCACGTCACCGGCCGGGCGAGGATCGCCGAGATCCTCCACGCCCACGGCGTAAAGACATCGGAGGAGATTTCGACGCTCCGCCGCTGGAGCATGGCCTGCGTGGCCCTGCCCACCTGTGGCCTGGCGGTTGCGGAGAGCGAGCGCGTGCTGCCCGGGCTCATCGACTCGCTCGAGCCCGAGGTGGCGAAGCTTGGCCTCGCGAACGACGCCTTCACGCTCCGCATGACCGGCTGCCCCAACGCCTGCGCCCGCCCCTACAACTCCGACATCGGGATCGTGGGCCGCACGCTCGGCAAATACACGATCTTCCTCGGCGGCCGGCTCCTCGGCGACCGGCTCAACGAGCACTACAAGGACGTGGTGCCGTTCGAGGACCTGTGCCGGGAGATCACCGCCGTGCTCGCCTGCTACAAGGCGGAGCGGAAGGCCGCGGAGACGCTCGGCGACTTCTGCCACCGCAAGGGCATGGACGGCGTGCGCACCTGGGCCGACGAGTGGCTGGCGGGCGCGCGGGGCGGCTGACTTCACGCGACGGCTCGGCATCGTGCCGCCCGTCGCTCGGCCTGCATCCGCCGGCAGGTGCTGACCCGGCCCTCCAGGCCTGGAATGTGCCCCGAGGCAACAGATTTGTGGCCGTGCCGTTACCGGGCGAAGGCCTCGGGGTCGGTGAGCACGAACAGGTGGCCGTGGTCGCTCGTCACGATCACAGCCGTGTCGGCCCAGCCGCCGTGGGCCTCGATCCACGCGAAGATCGCCCGCACGGCGGCGTCGCCGCTCTTCACCGCGCCGATGCAATTATCGATGTTGTTGGCGTGGCTCGCCCAGTCGACGTCGCCCGACTCCACCATCAGCCAGAACTTGCCGCGGGCCGCGAGCACGTCGAGTGCCGCCGTGGCCATTTCGGCGAGCGTGGGGTTCTCGGCGAGGTCGGCGGCCGTGTAGCGGATCGGCGGCGAATATTTCTTTTTCAATCCCTCGAGCTGCGCGCGCTTCTCGGGCTCGATCACGACCGGCTCGAAGCGGCCGTCGGCCGTGGCGAACGGGAGGTGCCCCTCGCCGGCGCCGAAGAAGCCGAACAGCCGTGTGCCATCCGCGACGCAGGCCCGCGCCGCCTCGGCGAGCACGTCGGCGCCGCGCCGGCCGGGCGTGCGCAGGGCGAGGCGGTAGCGGCCGCCGCCCGCGGCGTCGATCTCCCGGAGCGTCGATTCGGCGACATACTTGTTGCCCGGCTCGAAGTTGCTCCCCTGCCCGTCGTCTTCCTTCACGTCGACGCCGAATCCGCCGCCGATGAGCAGGTCGAGGCCGGGCAGGGGCTCGGCACGGTGCGACACCGACACGAGCCCGAGCTGGTCGCGGGCGATGTCCTGGTAGTCGTCGCGGCTGACGTTCGTGGCGTAGGTGCAGGCGGGCGTGGCGTGCGAGACGGGCACGCTCGATACCGCGCCCACGGCCCAGCCCTGCCGCTGGAGCGCGACGGCGATCGGTTCGAGCGGACGGCCCTCGGGGTCGACGTTGACGGCGTCGTTGTAGGTTTTGGCCCCGGTGCACAGCGACGTGGCCGAGGCGGCCGAATCGGTCACCGCGTGCGGCCGCTCGCGGCTGCGGCCGGTGAGGTAGCGGAGGTCCACGCGGGTGTCCCACGGCGTGCTGCCCCCGAGCCGGGGATCGTAGCCGCCCCCCGTCTTGCCGCCGGGATTCTTCACCGCCTGGGCGTCGACGTCGAATTTCGTGCCGTCGTTGGCCGGGCTCGTGACGCAGAAGCCGAAGTCGGTCGGTGCGCCCGCGTAGTCCTGGAATGAAAACCCCGTGCCGCGGCCGGAGTCGTAGGCCACGCGGCCGGTCGCGGCGATCGCGGCCGTGCGGGTGGTCGTCCAGTCGAGGCCGTCGAACACGACGAGGATGATCCGCTGCTTGCCGGCGCGGACGGCCTCGAACTGCAGCCGGTGGATGTCGGTCTGGTCGAAATAGGCGGCGTCGGGGTTGAGCGTGCCCTCGGGCAGCCGGCCGTAGAGGGCCGCGAGCCCTTCTGCGCTGCGGTAGACGCTGTTCGATCCCGAGACGGCGTCGAGCGTGAGGCCGAAGGAGTACACCGGGATCAGCCGGTTCGAATGGTTCGACCACTCGACGTAGCGGTCGGGAAGGATGCCCCAGTGGCCCCACGGAGCGCGGCCCGTCTGCTCGGCCTCCCGCTCCATGTCGCGGATGTGATCGGCGACGACGACGGCGGCCGGTGCATCCTGCCCGGTCGGCACGACGGCGGGGCCGGAGCGGGCGAGGCACAGCCAGCCCACGAGCCACGCTCCTGCGAAGAGCGCGAGCAGTCGCGGCCAGGCGACATCGCACGCACTGCCCACGTCGGCCTCCCGCACCGCGCTAGGCCGGGAGATCGTCCCACATCGGGCACCACAGCGGCAGCCGCGGGAAGAGCTGCGCCGCGAGCTTGAGCGCCACCTGGGTCGAGGGTTCGATCCTGCCGGCGGCCACGGCCTCCTGCGGGTCGCACTGGCCGAGCACGAGCCGGGCGAGTTCATCCGGCGTGATCCGCAGGTAGCTGCGGCCCACGCGGCCGGCCTGCACCGTCGCCTTCGTCTCGCCCCGCTGCTCCGAGACGATGATCGAGCCGCGGAAGTTCGGGGCCTCGAGGCCGAGCTCGACCGTCTCCCGGATGCCCGCCTCGGCGACCCGCCGCGCGAACACCGGCACGAGGGCCTCGAGGATCTCGAGTGGCCGGAAGAGTTTCGCGACGATCATCCTATCGCCTGCCGGGCCGGCCCCGGCGGCCGGCTCGCCACCGGTGACGGCGGCGTGGAGCGGGTCGGCGACGCTCGATTCGTAGAGGATCTCCTGACGGTCGTTCTCAACCGCCTCGGCGCACACGCGGGCCAGGATCTCACGCTCGAGCCCTGGAAACTCGGGGTCGGCCATCAGCTCGAGCACGCGGTTGCCCGACTGGATCGCGTAGCCCACGATCCGCGCCGTCGTCTCGTGGAGGTCGTAGCGATCCTGGCCCATGAGCGCGACGATGATCGAGTCGAACGCGCCGCGGCTGATCAGCCAGCGCGAATAGGCCTCGCTGCGGTCGAGCGGGCCCACGAAGCGGGAGGCGTTCTGCTTGTAGATCCGCAGGATCGCGGGCAGCTCCACGTGCCGCCACTGCCGCATCGTGACCGGCTCGCCGACGCGCTGCGGCCCTTCGAGGAGCCGCGCGAGAATCTCCGTCGGCCGGCCCGGCGTCGCACTGTCGCGGCCGAGCACCGCCCACCCGAGCTCGTGGAACGACGGCGCAATGCGGGTGCGCGAAAACCCGACCCACGCGCCGATCTGCCGCATCCGGTCTTCGGCCGAGCGGACAAGTCGCTGGCCGTGGCCGGCCCCGCGGCACTCCGGCAGCACCGCGACGCGGTCGATCGCGGCTGCGGCCACGGTCGCGCCGTCGAGCAGCACGGAGCGGGGCATCACCTCGACGTGGCCCACGATCCGGCCGGCGAGCCGGGCCACGAGCCGGTTGGCGGCATCGTGGTCGGGATGGTCGACGGCCGCGTGGAACTCCGCCTTCGACGGGGCGGCGGGCAGGCCGGCGAGAAGCTGGAGGATCTCGTTCTGGTCGCCCGCCCGGGCCGGGGCGATATGGCACTCCTCGAGCATCCAGGCCGGCGGCTTGAAGGGCAGGATTGGGTGTTCGGGCAGATGCTGGATGGCCGCCCGCTTCTTCGGTGGCCGTCGGCTGACCACGGTCCCGGCGGGGCGGATTTCGATCGTCGCCACCGCCTTCGAACGGGTTTTCTTGGCCTTTTTCGCCCCCTTCACCGCCCGCACCAATTGGCCGGCGGCATGTCCGGCGGTGCCCCGGGCAGCAGCCCGGCCTGCGGAACGCTTGGGGGAACGATCTGACCGACGCATGATCCCTCCTTTCCCTGGAGTGGCAAGAAACAGTCCGTTGGGCGAAAAGATAGGAGGATTTTCAACCGTTTTCCAGTAGCAGGAACGGCCGCAGCGTCTTTTCCGCGAAAAAACACCACGGATGCTCACGGGATAGGAGTACTTTCCGGGCCCTCATCTGCCCGGCAAGCGGTCCGACGCGGTCGAGCGCCGCCAGCCTCCGATCCTCGACGA
>JBJSZP010000384.1:0-5330 GCA_046090365.1 Planctomycetia bacterium | reverse complement strand
GCGCTGCGCCATCCATGGCTCCGCTGGTGACTCACGCCGGCTCAATGGTAGGGGCAACCCCGAGCCTCCTCCTTTTCAGTTGAGGGAGGCTTCGGGCTGCCCGTGTCCCGGAGCAGGCGTATGCAGGCAAGCGCAGCCATGGATGGCGCAGCGTAGCCGGAGTCGAGTGAACGGAGGCCTGGAGGGCCGCAGTGAACGTCCGGCGACGGGACACGGGGAGCCCGAAGCCGGCGCGCCCCAATAGACGAAGGCAGTGACAGGCTGAAGCCTGTCCTACGCGGGCCAAAAGCTGCATTGCGGCGGGTTGCCCAGTCGCCCTATAGTCCCGCCCCCCATGGACGCTCCCCGCCCCTCCGCCGACCCGACGGATGCCGAACTTGTTGCGCACGGCCGCGAGATCCTGCGCGCCGAAGGGGAGGCGATCCTGGCGTTGGCTGAGGCGCTCGGCGAGGCATTCGCGCGGGCGGTGCGCGTCGTCGCCGGATGCACCGGGAGCGTGGTCGTGACCGGGATCGGCAAGGCGGGGCTCGTGGCCCGCAAGATCTCGGCCACGCTCGCCTCCACAGGGAGCCCGAGCCACTTCCTCCATCCGACCGAGGCGCTGCATGGCGACCTCGGGGCGCTCCGTGGCGACGACGTGGTGCTTGCGCTCTCCCAGTCGGGTGAGACCGAGGAGATCACGCGGCTGCTGCCGCACGTGGCGGCCCGCCGGATCAGGATCGTGGCGCTGACCGGCTCGGCGCAGAGCACGCTCGGCCGGGTGGCCGACGTGGTGGTGCCGACGGGCAGCGTCCGCGAGGCCTGCACGCTCGGCCTCGCGCCGAGCACGAGCACGTCGCTGATGCTCGCGCTCGGCGACGCGATCGCGCTCGTCACGAGCCGCCTCCGCCGGTTCACGAGCGAGGAGTTCGCCGCCCGGCACCCCGGCGGGAGCCTCGGAAGGCAGCTGATGCGGGTCGAGGATGCGATGCGGCCGCTCGCCGCCTGCCGCACCGCGCGGCCCTCCGATACCGTGCGCGAGGTGTTCGTGCGGCCGCTGCCCGCCCGCCGCACCGGGGCGGTGATGATCGTGGACGATGGCGGGAGGCTGGCCGGCATCTTCACCGACAGCGACCTCGCACGCCTCTTCGAACGGCGGGCCGACACCGCCCTCGACCGTCCGATCAACGGCGTGATGACCGCGCGGCCCACGACGGTGCCGCTCGGCACCCGGCTCCGCGACGCGCTCGCGATCCTCGAGGCACGGCGGCTGAGCGAGCTCCCCGTCGTTGACGAGGCCGGCCGTGTCGCCGGCCTGCTCGATATCGTCGACCTCGTCGGCCTCGTGCCGCCGGAGATGCTCGACCGCCCCCTGGCAGCCACCACCCCCCACAATTCGGCGGCCGCCTGAGCCGGCCGCCGCGTGCCTCTCTCTCATGCATACTCCGGCGAATCTCCACGACGCCCTCCATGAGCGGCTCGCGCAGGTGAAACTGCTCCTCCTCGACGTCGACGGCGTGCTCACCGAGGGGGGCGTGACGTGGACGAACGAGGGGATCGAGCAGAAGACGTTCCACATCCGCGACGGCCTCGGCATCCGGCTCTGGCAGCGGGCCGGCGGCCGCACCGGGATCGTCACCGGGCGGGCGAGCCGGGTGGTGCAGCTCCGGGCCGAGGAACTCGGGATCGGGATCGTGCGGCAGGGGGTCGAGGACAAGCTCGAGACCACCGGCGCGATCCTGGCCGAGTGCGGCGTGTCTTGGGAGCAGACGGCGTTCGTGGGCGACGACCTTCCCGACCTCGCGGTGATGATGCGCTGCGGCGTGGGTGTGGCGGTGGCCAACGCGGCAGCCGAGGTGATCGAGGCGGCCGCGATCGTCACGCGACTGCCGGGCGGCCACGGGGCCGTGCGCGAGGTGATCGAGCAGTTGCTCAAGGCACGCGGCAGCTGGGAGACGATCGTGCGCCGGTATCAGCCGGCGACTTCCTGACGCGAACGCTCACGGGCGGCCCATCCATGGAACATCGCCTCGGACGCACGCTGCGGGTGTTCCTCGTCGCGCTCTCCGCCGCGGGCTTCTACCGGCTCGCCGTGGTGCCCTGGGTGGAGCCGCGGCTCGAGGACACCGCGACGGCGCTCGAACTCTCACCCGAGCAGGCGGCGGCGATCCGGGCCCGGGCCGACCAGCGGCTCGCGGCCCTGGGCGACGTGTTCCCCGAGGGCTCGTGGGAACGCGACGAGCCGATCGTGCTCGAGAGCCGGCAGATGCGGCTGTTGTTCAAGCAATACCACTCGCTCCCCGACGGCCGGGTGAACCTCGTGCCCTGCACGCTCGTGATGCTTCCCGACCGCAACCGCACGGCCGACGGCGATGGCGGCGGCCGCACGCTCGTGATGCGGGCGCCGCAGGGGGCGGTGCTCGAGTTCGACGAGCCGCTGGACCTCAGGCAAGGCAAACTGGCCAGGCTCGTGGGCGGCAGCCTCCGCGGGCAGGTGACGATCCGCGGCACGCCCTCGGACAAGGACGCCGACGACGAGATCGAGATCGTGACACGCGACGTCGAGCTCGCGGAGCTCGAGATCCGGACCACCGAGATGGTGCAGTTTCGCTACGGCCGCTCCACGGGCAGCGGCCGGGCGCTCGTGGCGGCGCTCCTGCCCAAGGCCGGCGGGTCGGCCGCCCAGGGGCCGAACATCGGCGGCATCGATTCGATCCGACTCGATCGCGACGTGAAGATGCGGCTCGAGGGCTTCTCCAGCGGGCTGCTCTCCGGCCCCGATGCGGCCCGGCCGGCCGCGCCGGCGGCGGCCGCCGAAGAGCAGCCGCCGGTGTTCGTCAGCTGCCGCGGGGCGCTGTGCATGAACGTGTCGGCCAACGTGATAACGTGCGAAGACCACGTCGACGTCGTCCGCACGGCCGCCGACGGCGCCACCGACCAGCTAACCTGCGAACTGCTCGCCATCGTGCTCGCGCGGCGCGAGGCCAAGCCCGGCCAAACGGAGGCGGCGGGGGGGCTCGAGCCGGTGGAGATCCAGGCCCGCGGCACGCCAGTGATCGCCCGATCGTCGGCGGCCGAACTCGAGGCCAAGGGGGCCCGGCTGGGCTACGAGATCGCGACGCGTCGGATCCTGCTCGATGGCGAGGAGCCGGTGTCGCTCGTGCTCAAGGGCGCGGAGATGCAGGCCCGCTCGATCGACTACTGCCCCGGACCGCCGGGCGATCCGGGCTCGCTGATGGCCGTCGGCCCAGGCTGGCTCAAGGCCCAGTCGCCGGGCTCGCCCCCGGTGCAGGCCCGCTGGGAAAAGTGGCTGCGGATGCGGCCCGATGGCGCCGGGCACGTGGCGTCGCTCGCTGGGGAGGCCGATGTGACGATCGAGGCTCAGGGCCGCCTGAGCGCCGCGGAGATGCACCTCTGGCTCGACGTCGCGCGGGATCAAGCCGGGCAGGCACCGCAGGCGGTGCCGGACCGTGGCCCGAACCTCGCCGGTGTGAAGCCCGCGAGGATGCTCGCCCGCGGCATGGTGGAGATCGATTCCGAGCAGCTCGCGGCACGCACCGATCGGCTGGAGATGTGGTTCAAGCACGTCGCGCCTGCGACACCGGCTGCGGCCTCCCCGCCGTCTGCTCCGGTCGCGTCAACCTCGCCCGCTTCGGCTCCCGCGTCGCCCGCCGACCCCACCCTGCCTGCCCGCGGAAAGCTCGTCGCCACCGGCGGCCTCGTGCGCGGGCTCGTGAGCATGGCGCCGGGGAACAACCAGATCGAGGAGATCTCGCTCGAAAACCAGGTCCAGCTCGTCGAGGAGGCCCGCGGCCTGCCCGCCGCCCCCGCCGCGGATTCCCAGCCCGGCCTCGAGATCACGGGCGATCAGCTGCAGCTCTCGCGGCCCACGCGATTCGATGCCCGGGCCGTGGTGTCGGGCCGACCGGCAAAAGTCCGCGGACGTGGCCTCGACCTCGAGGGCCCGCTCGTCGAGTTCGACCGCGGCCGCAACCGCCTTCTCGTGGACGGCGCCGGCACGCTCGGCCTGCCGATGGCCCAGGCGGCGAGCGGCTTCGAGTCGCTCGGCATGATCGGCGGTGCGGCCCCCGCGCCGGCCGCCGTCGCGTCGGGCCAGCCGGAGGGCCGGCTCGTCGTCGCCTGGCAGGGCCGCATGGATTTCGACGGGCTCACGGCCCGGTTCGTCGATCGCGTGGTCACCACGAGCGGCGCGACGGCGGTGCACGCCGGCTCGCTCGACGTGGTGTTCAACCAGCCGCTCGATTTCAGCGCGCGGGGAATGCAGCGGGGAGCACCGCGGTCGGACGTGGCCCGGATCGCCTGCGGCAGCGGCGTGCGGATCGAGAGCCAGTCGGCGGCCGCCGACGGCTCGCGTTCGCTCGAGAAGCTGTTCGTGCGCGACCTCGTGTTCGACCGCGCGACGGGCGACGTGGCGGGCACCGGCCCCGGGCGGCTGCAGAGCACGCGGTTTGGTCAGGGGCCGGCGCTCGCGATGCCGGCCGTCGCCGCGCCCGGCCAGGCGGCGCCGGCGCCACCTCCGCCGCGGCCCGACGAGCTCACCTACCTGGGCGTCGATTTCCAGAAGGGACTGCGGGGCAACATGCACCGCCGGCAGATGGAATTCCACCAGCGCGTCGAGGCGATCTGGGGCCCGGTGGCCGGCTGGAGCGACACGCTCGACCCCCACGCCCCGGGCGGCCTGCCGCCGCGGGCCGTGGCGATCACGAGCGACGTGCTCGGCGTGGCCCAGACGCCGCCGGCGCCGGGCCAGCGGCGCACCTCGATCGAGCTCATGGCCGGCGGCAACGTGCTCGTCGAAGGAGAGTCGTTCACGGCCCGGAGCGCCCGCCTCACCTGGAGCGAGGCGAAGGATCTGCTCGTGTTCGAGGGAGACGGCCGCAGCGACGCGCAGCTCTTTCGCCAATTGAAGGTGGGCGCCCCGATGTCGAGCGCCTCGGCCGGCAAGATCCTCTACTGGCGGGCGATCAACCGCGTCGACGTGGACGACGCCCGCTTCCTCGACCTCGACCAGGTCGGCGGCGGCGGCGCGGCCCCGCGGCTCCCGGGCTTCGGCGCGGCGCCCGCCCAGCCCGTAAGCCGCCCCCTCCCGGGCACCTGACGGCGCCGTGGGACAGGCTTTCGACTGTCTCTGCTCAGGGCACGCCGGCTCGGGGTTGCCCCGTACCACCTCGCCGGACGCTCACTGCGGGCCTCCAGCCCTCCGTTCGCTCGACTCCGGCTGCGCTGCGCCATCCATGGCTTCGCTTGCCTGCATACGCCGGCTCAATGGTAGGGGTCCTGCATGCGCTCGATGCCGAGGCGCTCGAACACGGCGGTCAGGATGGCCAGGC
>JBJSZP010000383.1:0-5588 GCA_046090365.1 Planctomycetia bacterium | reverse complement strand
GAGGCCGGGCCGCGATTTCGACGATATACTGGTGGCGAAAGTCCGCCGATCGACCCGGAGCCGGGTCCGCGTCGGCCTTGCTCTGCGGGGCCGACGGCGACGCGGAGGTTTTCCAGTGGAGTGATCCAATGGCGAACGGCTCTGCCCGGACGACCCCATTCCCGCGATTCGCCCCTTTCGTGGCGACCGCAGTGTTCACATCGGCCGCCCTCGCGGCCGAGCCGGTGTCGTTCAATCGCGACATCCGGCCGATCATGTCGGACACGTGCTTCCACTGCCACGGCAACGACGCCAAGACGCGCGAGGCGGGGCTGCGGCTCGACGTGCGCGAGGCGGCCCTTGCGGAGACCGAGGGCGGTATCGTGCCGATCGTGCCCGGCGACCCGGATGCCAGCCAGATCATTAGGCGGATCTTCGACGCAGAAGACCCGATGCCGCCGGAATCGGCCCACAAGCCGCTCACGGCCGCCCAGAAGGAACTGTTCAAGCGTTGGGTGGCCGAGGGCGCGGTCTACGAGCCGCACTGGGCCTACGCGCCGCTCGTGCGGCCCGCCGTGCCGGGCGGCGCCGCTGCGGGCCAAAACCCGATCGACGCCTTCATCGAGGCCAGGCTCGCGGCGAAGGGCCTGGCACTCTCGCCCCAGGCGCCGCCGGCGGTGCTCGAGCGCCGGCTCGCGCTCGATCTCACGGGTCTGCCGCCGGAGGCTGTGCTGCCCGGAGCCGGGCCGCGGCCGACGGGCGACACGCTCGTCGACGCCCTGCTCGCGTCGCCCCACTACGGCGAGCGGATGGCGGTGTGGTGGCTCGACATCGCCCGCTATGCCGACACGGTCGGGTTCCACGGCGACCAGAACCAGCGGATCTTTCCCTACCGCGACTACGTGATCGACGCGTTCAATGCGAACAAGCCGTTCGACCAGTTCACCCGCGAGCAGCTCGCCGGCGACCTGCTCGAGAAGCCCACGACGGAGCAGCTCGTCGCGACCGGCTACAACCGGCTCAACATGATGACCCGCGAAGGGGGCGCCCAGCCGAAGGAATACCTCGCGAAGTACGGCGCCGAGCGGGTGCGCAGCGTGGCCGCGGCCTGGTTTGGCAGCACGTTCGGCTGCGCCGAATGCCACGACCACAAGTTCGACCCGATCACCGCCCGCGACTTTTACGAACTCCAGGCCTTCTTCGCCGACATGAAGCAGTGGGGCGTGTACGCGAACTACGGCTACACGCCCGAGCCCGAACTCGACGGCGTCCACAACGATTCGCCGTTTCCTCCGGAGATCGAGGTGGGGTCGCCGTGGCTGAAGCGCCAGCTCGCGCGGGCGCAAGCCGATCTCGACCGGCATCTCGCCGACTCGGCCGCGCGGCTGGCGGGCGATGCCGCGGCGGCAGCAGCCCAGGCCGCCTGGGAGGCCGCCGTGGTGCCGTTCCTGGCGTCGCACGCCGAAGGATGGCTCGCGGCTGCACCGGTCGAGGCCCGGATCGTGAAGGACGGCAAGGACGTCGCCGACCGCACGCCCGTGGTGTCGCCGATGCAGACGGTGGCTGCCGACAAGCCGCTCGGCCAGGGGGAGGCGGTGCGAGTCGCCTACGACACGGCCGGGCTCCCGGCGATCGCGGCGGTGCGGCTGACGATCGACGTCGCCGCCATCCAGCCGGATCAACGCATGAAAAAGCTCGCGTCGTCGATCACGCTCGCGCTCGAAGTGCGCGACGCCGCCGGCAAGGCCCGGAAGCTGCCGGTGCGGATCGGCGAGGCCACGGCCAAGCGGCCCGTCCACCGCAACGGCCAGGAAGTGCCCGGCATCGGGCAGACGTGGCTCCTGCCGAAGCAGGTGCCTGAAGATGCGCCGCTCGCGGCCGTGTGGCTGCTCGACACGCCGCTCGTGCCTGCCGCCGGCGACAGGCTCGTCGCCACGGTGACCGTGGGCGACGCGATTCCGTTCACGCTCGCCTGCTCTCCGCTGGCGGCCGTGCAGCCGCTCGATGTCGCTGCGACGCAAGACCTCACCGCGCTCGCCACGCCAAAAGACTCGCGTTCGCCCGCCCAGGTCGCCCGGGCCACGACGGTGTTTCTCGTGTCCACGGGCCACGACACCGCAGCGGTCAAACGGGCCCACGACCTGGCCGCACAGGTCCGGGGACTGTTCGGTGGCCGCACGTGGACGATGGTCACCGAGCGGCGGGCCGAGCCGCTGCCGGTGCGGGTGCTGCCCCGCGGCAACTGGCAGGACGAGAGCGGCCCGGTCGTGCTGCCGGCAACGCCGTCGTTTCTGCCTGCGCGGATCGAGAGCACGCCGGAGCGGCGGCTCACGCGGCTCGACCTCGCGAATTGGCTCGTCTCGAATGCCAATCCGATCACGCCGCGGGCGGTCATGAATCGTCTGTGGGCGACGTTCTTCGGCACGGGCCTGAGCGCCGTCGTCGACGATCTCGGCTCGCAGGGCGAATTGCCCTCGCACCCGGAACTCCTCGACTGGCTGGCCTGTGAGTTTCGCGACTCGGGCTGGGACGTGAAGCACATGATCCGGCTGATCGTCACGAGCCGCACGTACCGCCAGTCGAGTTCGCTCCAGCCCGCCGCGGTCGCCGTCGATCCGGCCAACCGGCTGCTCGCCTCGCAGAACCCGCGCCGGCTGGAGGCGGAGTTCGTCCGCGACAACGCGCTTGCGATCGCGGGCCTCCTGCGGCTCGACGAGATCGGTGGCCCGAGCGTGAAGCCCTACCAGCCGGACGGCTACTACGCATCGCTCCAGTTTCCCGACCGCTCCTACGTGGCCGACACCGACGAGCGGCAGTGGCGGCGCGGCCTCTACACGCACTGGCAGCGGACCTTCCTTCACCCGATGCTGGCCAATTTCGACGCCCCCGCCCGCGACGAGTGTGCCGCGGCCCGCGTCGCGAGCAACACGCCCCAGCAGGCCCTCACGCTCTTGAACGACCCGGCCTTCGTCGAGGCGGCCCGCGTGTTCGCGGCCCGGCTCCTCGAGGATCACGCGGCCGGCGACGACACAGCCCGCATCCGCCTCGCCTACCGCCTGGCCCTCAACCGCGAGCCGCGCGACGCCGAACTCACCTCGCTCACCGGCTTCCTCGCGACGCAGCGCGACACGTTCCAGGCCGCCCCCGCCGACGCCGAGAAATCGCTCTCGGTCGGCCTCGCCCCGCGGCCCAAGCTCGACCCGGTCGAGCACGCCGCGTGGACGCAACTCGCCCGCGTGCTCCTGAACACGCAGGAAGTCATCACGAGGTACTGACCGTGTTTCCCTCCTTCGACCGATTCGACGTCGCCCGCCGCAGCTTCCTCGAGCAGAGCGCCTACGGCCTCGGCGGCATGGCGCTGGCCCTGCTCGGCGGAGAGGCGACCGCCTCCCCCACGAAGCCCGCCGGCCCGCCGACGCCGGCCGACTGGACGGGAGCCCTCAAGCAGCCGCACTTTCCCGTGAAGGCGAAGCGGGTGATCTTCCTGTGCATGGCCGGGGGGCCGTCGCAGTTCGAGACGTTCGACTGGAAGCCGACGCTCAAGGAGCTCGACGGCCAGCCGTTTCCGGAGTCGTACACGAAGGGGCAGCAGCTCGCCCAACTGCAGAACGCCGCGCTCAAGGCCCGCGGCTCGTTCGTGGGCTTCAAGCGCCACGGCGAATCTGGAATCGAGGTCAGCGACCTGTTTCCGCACCTCGCCACCCAGGCCGACCGGCTGTGCGTGATCCGCTCGATGCAGACCGAGCAGATCAACCACGACACGGCCCACGCGTTCATGAACACGGGCTCCATCATCAAGGGCCGGCCGAGCATGGGCTCGTGGCTGCTCTACGGGCTCGGCTCGGCGACGCAAAACCTCCCCGGCTTCATCGTGCTCACGTCGGCTGGCAAGTATGGGCCGCAGCCGATCTCGGCCCGCCAGTGGTCGAGCGGCGTGCTGCCGAGCCGGTTCCAGGGAATCCTGTTCCAGTCGAAGGGGGACGCCGTCCACTACATCGGCAACCCCGCCGGCGTCTGCCAGAGCACGCAGCGGCAGGTGGTGGAGGAGGTCGCCCGGCTCAACGGCCTGCTCGCCGCGGAGCAGAACGACCCCGAGATCGCCACGCGGATCGCCCAATACGAGATGGCCTTCCGGATGCAGGCGAGCGTGCCGGAGCTCACCGACTTCAGCGGCGAAACGCAGGAGACGCTCGACCTCTACGGCGTGAAGGAGCCGGGAGACGGGTCGTTCGCGTCCAACTGCCTCCTCGCCCGCCGGCTCGCCGAGCGCGGCGTGCGGATGATCCAGCTCTACCATCGGGCCTGGGATCACCACGGGGCGATCGAGGAGGGGATGAAGGACGGCGCCAGGGCCGTCGACAAGCCGTCGGCCGCACTCATCGAGGATCTCGCCCGGCGCGGCCTCCTCGACGACACGCTCGTGCTCTGGGGGGGCGAGTTCGGCCGCACGCCGATGGGCCAGGGCACCGGCCGCGACCACCACATCCTCTCCTTCAGCGCGTTCCTCGCCGGCGGCGGCATCAGGCCGGGCACGACCTGGGGCACGACCGACGAGCTCGGCTACCGGGCCGTGCAGGACGTCGTCTCCGTCCATGATCTCCACGCCACGATGCTCGCCCTGCTCGGCATCGACCACCACCGCCTGACGACGAAGTTCCAGGGCCTCGACGTCCGGCTCACGGGCATCGCGGGGAACGTGGTGAAGGGCATCCTCGCCTGAGCGGCGGCAGTCGTTGCTCCGCGGCGGGAGGGCGGTATGCTCCGTGGCTCACACTCCGGAGAGATCCCGATGCATCCCTGCCCCAGCCTGCTCGCGTTCGCCCTGTTCGCCGCGACCCTCGGCCTGATCTGCCCGGCGCCGGCCGCCGAGCCCGTCGCGTTTCCCCGGACCACGATCGACCTCGGGACCGTCGTCGCCGACGTCGAGAAGTCGGTGAAGTTCTACGTCGAGGGCATCGGCTTCCGCGAGCTGCCTGGCTTCGAGGTGCCCACCGACGTGGCCGCGGGCGCCGGCCTCACCGACGGCAAGCCGCTCACGGTGCGGGTGCTCGTGCTCGGCGAGGGCGACTCGGCCACGAAGCTCAAGCTGATGAGCGTGGCCGGCACGACGCCCCGCAGCGGCGACAACGAGTTCATCCACTCCCACACCGGCTTCCGCTACCTCACGATCTTCGTGAACGACACCAACGCCGCCCTCGCGCGGCTGGCGAAGCTCGGCGTGAAGCCGCTGGCGAAGTCGCCCGTGGCGATTCCCGAAAAGATCGCCCCGGGCCTGTTCCTCACCTGCGTCCGCGACCCCGACGGCAACATCGTGGAACTGATCGGCCCGAAGTAACACTGCTACGGCCTGTCTCTTCTCAATGCGCGCCGGCTTCGGGCTCCCCGTATCCCGTCGCCGGACGCTCACTACGCCCATCCATGGGCTTCGTTCGCTCGGAGTCACAGAGATATGGCTACTCCTACTCTTACGCCTACTCATACGCCGGCTCCTACTCTTACTATTATGAGTTGTATTACCACTATATGCCTACGCATACTAGTACTCCTACTCCTACGCATATGCCCACTCTTACGCATACTCGTACTAGTATGATTATTATGAGTCTGCG
>JBJSZP010000382.1:0-1358 GCA_046090365.1 Planctomycetia bacterium | reverse complement strand
GGGGTTGCCCCTACCATTGAGCCGGCGTGAGTCACCAGCGGAGCCATGGATGGCGCAGCGCCTGTGACTCCGAGCGAACGAAGCCCATGGATGGGCGCAGTGAGCGTCCGGCGAGGTGGTACGGGGCAACCCCGAGCCGGTGCAGCTGAGTTGAACAGAGACAGGCGGGACGCCTGTCCTACGGGAGGCGGCCGGCGACGGCCTTCCCGAGTGCGGCCATGGCGGTGTGGTCGGCGGCGGTGAGGTGGCGGCCCGAGGCGCGGGCGAGGGCGAGTCGGCACCAGACGTCGGCGGCGGCGAGCGCGTGGTCGCCCGAGTCGGCATCGGCGTGGTGGGCCACGGCGATCACGCTCACGAGGTCGCGCACCCGGGCCGAGAGGGCGCCGATCTCCAGTTGACGCTCGGCGAGTGAGCGGCCGTGGCGGCGGATGGCACGGTCGATCGCGAGAGCCAAGCGCGAGAGGCCGCGGCGGGCACGGCGGGCGTGCGTTCGGAGCGCCTGGTCGAGGATCGGGCCGTCGTGGTCGGGGCGGGCGAATGCGGCGGCCCGCCAGGCGAGCCAGGCGGCCGCGCGGGCCGCGGCGGAGGTGCGCACGCCGGCGAGTGGATGCCGCTTCGCGAGTCCCTTGAAGAGGGCCAGGCCGAGGAGGTCGCTTTCGCCCTCGTAGACCGTGACGGCGAAGTGGTCGTGGAACGAATCGCCGAGCGGATGGCCGACGAGAAACGCGCGGCCGCCGTGCACGCCGAGCGCGTCGATCGCGCTGTCTCGCACGCACTCGCCGGCGACGATCTTGGCCGTGAGCGCCTCGAGCTCGCCGCTGCCGCCGGAGTCGATGGCCGTCGCCGCCCACGCGGCGAGCGCGTCGCAGGCGATGGTCCGCGCGGCGATCCGCCCGAGCCGGCCCTGCACGAGCTCGCGCGACGCGATCGGCGCGGCCCACGTGACGCGCGCGAGCGCATGGTCGCGGGCCTGGGCGAGGAGGATCCGAAGCGTGCCGGCGGCCTGGGCGGCGAGCGTGATCCGGCCGCGGTTGAGGCCGTGCCAGATGATCCGCATCGCGTCGGGGCCGTCGCGGCCCACCGGGGCCGGGAGCAGATGGGCTTCGGTGAGCGGGAAGCGGTCGAATTCGAGCGCCGCGTTGTGGGCGTGCTTGAGCGGATGGAGGGCGTAGTGGCGGAGGTGGAACGAAGGCGTGTCGGACTCGGGCAGGCGCACGAGCGCCACGGCGGGCCGGCCGTCGTGGAGGGCGAGCAGTTTCACGAGCCGGCTGTAGGTCGCGCCGGTGATGAACATCTTCGTGCCGCTCAGGGCGAGGCCGGCGGGCGTGCGGTCGATCCGGGTGGAGATCGCCGCCAGA
>JBJSZP010000381.1:0-1986 GCA_046090365.1 Planctomycetia bacterium | reverse complement strand
CACAGCCGGTTCGCCACCGACCTCGTGGCCCTGATCGACCGGCTTGGCGACGTCTACCAGATCGACGAACTGGCCACGAAGTGGACGTTCACGGGCCGCGAGAAGCTGACCGTGCCCGAGGCGCTCGAGGTGAAGGAGGAGCTCGAGACGATCGAGGAGCTGCTCAAGCAGCTCGCCGAGGCCCGCAAGAACGCCAAGATCGCCCTCATCGACATGGAGGCGCTCGGGCAGTTCGTCGAGTCGGGCGAACTCGACGAGCTCGACCGGCTCAAGCGGCAGGTGCAGGACATGGTCGAGCAGCTCGCCGCCCAGCAGGGGCTCGAGCGGACGAAGCGGGGCTACGAGCTCACGCCCCAGGCCCTGCGGCTGTTCCAGGGAAAGCTGCTGGAAAAGATCTTCGCGGCGCTCGCGCCGTCGCGCACGGGCCGCCACCAGGTGAACGTGCAGGGCGACGGGGCGGTGGAGCTCGTGCCGACGCGGCCCTACGAGTTTGGCGACTCGGTCGCCCACATGGACATCCCCGGCTCGCTCGTGAACGCGATGCTGCGCGAGGCGGGCGAGCGGGCGGCCGGAGCCGCCGCCGACGGCCGGC
Source organism: Planctomycetia bacterium (assembly GCA_046090365.1). GTDB lineage: Bacteria > Planctomycetota > Planctomycetia > Pirellulales > UBA1268 > RGVT01. The sequence goes on along the minus strand of JBJSZP010000381.1, from coordinate 1,394 downwards.
TCCGGCTCCAGCAGCGCGACATCGAGGTCCACCGCACGCGCAACACGCCCAAGTGCGCCACGACCGTGGTCCTCGACATGAGCGGGTCGATGCGCTACGGCGGGCTGTACGTGAACGTGAAGCGGATGGCGCTCGCGCTCCAGGGGCTCGTGCAGCGGGAGTATCCGGGCGACTTTCTGCAGTTCATCGAGATGTATTCGTTTGCCAAGCCGCGGCCGGCGGGCGAGGTCGTGACATTCATGCCGAAGCCCGTCACGATCTTCGACTCCGTCGTGCGGCTGCGGGCCGACATGAGCGACCCGGCGATCTCCGAGAGCGACGTGCCGCCGCACTTCACCAACATCCAACACGCCCTCGCCCTCTCGCGGCAGCACCTGGCCCGGCAGGACACGCCCAACAAGCAGGTGATCATCATCACTGACGGCCTGCCCACGGCGCACTTCGAGGGAAGCCAGCTGTTCCTGCTCTACCCGCCGCATCCGCGCACCGAGGAGGCGACGATCCGCGAGGCCCAGGCCTGCCGTCGCGAGGGGATCACGGTGAACGTGTTCCTGCTCTCGGGCTGGTCGCAGTCGCGGGAGGACATCCAGTTCGCCTACCGGCTGGCCGAGACGGCCAAGGGACGCGTGTTTTTCACGGCCGGCCGGGACCTCGACCGGTTCGTCGTCTGGGACTACGTTTCCCGCCGCCGTTCGATCATCGGATAGTCGCAAAAAACTGCCCACGACGCAGGCGGGGGGTATTTGTTACACCTCCCGGTGCGATCCACCGAGGATAGGCACCGTCAGATCCGACCTGACGGCCGATTGGTCCGGTTTCGGAAGCAACGAGGTGCCTGTGCTGATCGCCCTGCAGATCGTGGCCTGGTTCGTGGTGCTGGCCATCTTCATGTCGCTCGTGGAACATCAGGTCCACGCCCGGCTGATGCACCGCAGGCCGAAATTCTTCCTGTTCAAGAACCTGCGGGCGCGGACCAAGATCTTCACGAGCCACGCCCTCGAGCATCACGGGCAGTATCGCGAGGAGTTTCACGACGAGCCGCTGCCGCCCGGTGAAGACCGGGGCATCCGCCTCAACCCCCGCGAAGGCCTGATCGAGTCGCTCCCCGCCGTGCTTGTGCTCGCCCCGTTCACGACGATCGGCGCGGTCATGTTTCCGATCGTGGTCGTGCTCCACCACCTGACGTGGAACGCCGTGCACCTCGAGATGCACCAGCCGAAGGGCCGCTTCTTCGGGAGCACGCGGCTGTTCAAGAGGCTGGCCCGGCACCACTACCTCCACCACCGCTATCCCGCGAAGAACTTCAACGTGTTCCTGCTCGTGGGCGACTACGTGTTCGGCACGATGGCGACGCCCACCGAGGCCGACTGGGCGGAGATGCGGCGGCAGGGCCT
>JBJSZP010000380.1:0-1851 GCA_046090365.1 Planctomycetia bacterium | reverse complement strand
GCCCGGCTTCCATCCGCTCCACGTGCGGGCGGCGATCGCGGCCGGCAAGCATGTGTTCGTCGAGAAGCCCGCCTGCGTCGACCCTGTCGGCTACCGCACCTGCCTCGCCGCCCACGACGAGGCCGTGGCGAAGGGGCTGGCGGTCGGCGCCGGCACGCAGTATCGCCACCAGGCGAACTTCGCCGGCGCGGTGGAGCAGATTCACCAGGGCGCCGATCACGTCGCCGATCGCACCCTGGTGGATCTGCTCGACCGCACCAGCGAAGTTCGCCTGGTGGCGGTACTGCGTGCCGGCGCCGACCGCCAGCCCCTTGGCCACGGCCTCGTCGTGGGCGGCGAGGCAGGTGCGGTAACCGACCGGATCGACGCAGGCGGGCTTCTCCACGAACACGTGCTTGCCGGCCGCGATCGCCGCCTGCACGTGGAGCGGATGGAAGCCGGGCGTCGAGGTGACGTGCACGACGTCGACGTTCGGATCGTCGAGGATCCGCTTGTAGCCGTCGAGCCCATCGTGGCTCGTGTCGGTGGCGGCCACCTTGCCGGGATGGGCCTCCCGCATGGTCTTCCAGAGCCGCTCGCAGTTGCGGCCGTAGAGATCGGCCGCCGCCACGAGCGTGACGCCGGAGTTGATGGAGAGCGAGTCATTGATCGCCCCGCTGCCGCGGCCGCCGCAGCCGATGACCCCGATCCGCAGGGGCCGGGGCTCCTCGGCGGAGGCACGCGAGGAATGCACCATCGTTGCCGAGAGCGACGCGGCGAGCGCGGCGCCAGCGCGGGTGAACTCGCGGCGGGTGGATTGGCATGGGGTTACCGAACTCGTCATGGCGGCGGTTCTCCAATGGTTAGCGGCAGTCGGCGATCAGGGGCTCAAGGAAGGCGGAGCATACCGCCGCACGGAAATTCCATCGGTTTCTCGCGGCTCCGATTCTTTCGTTCTGCGAGGCCGTATTTTCGATCTTTGAGGTGCGTCGCGTCGGTTAGGTCAAAATGCCCGTCACCGGTCGCCCCTCATGCGTCGGGCCAACAAGCCGCTGGTCGAGACCCTGGTAGGGAAAACTGAACCGCAGGGGATCGAGGCCGAGCAGATGCAGGATCGTGGCCTGCAGTTCTCGGATGCTGACGGGATTCTCGACGGGGTAGTAGCCGAACTCGTCGGTCTGGCCCCAGGCCAGGCCGGGCTTGATGCCGCCGCCGGCGAGCCACATCGTGAACGCGAAGGGGTGATGATCGCGGCCGACGAAGCCCTTCTTGGGCTCGCTGTTGACGTTGTTTTGCAGCATCGGCGTGCGGCCGAACTCGCCCCCCCAGACGACGAGCGTCTCGTCGAGCAGGCCCCGCTGCTCGAGATCCGTGAGCAGGGCGGACACAGCGCGGTCGGTCTGCTGGCACTTGATCGGGAGCGTCTCGTCGATGCTCTCGCCCGGCGAGGAGCCGTGGTGGTCCCAGCCCCAGTCGTAGAGCTGCACGAACCGGACGCCGTTTTCGATCAGCCGCCGCGCGAGCAGGCAGTTGTTGGCGAACGTCGGGTCGCTGCCCTTGTAGAGCGTGCGGACGTCGGCGGTGGTGGCCTTCTCCGCCTCCGGCACGGCGCCCGGCTGGGCCCCGTAGAGATCGAGGATGTGCCGCGGCTCCCGGGCCAGATCCATCACCTCGGGCACCGACATCTGCATGCGGTAGGCGAGCTCATACTGGGCGATCCGCGTGAGCGTTTCGGCGTCGCCGGTGGCGGCATGCTCCGCGGCGTTCATCTCGGCCAGGGCATCGAGCATCCGCCGCCGCAGCTGCCGATCGATCCCGGGAGGGTCGCCGAGATAGAGCACCGGATCGCCCGTCGTGCGGCACTGCACGCCC
>JBJSZP010000379.1:0-2287 GCA_046090365.1 Planctomycetia bacterium | reverse complement strand
CTCCCCGTGTCCTGGAGCAGGCGTATGCAGGCAAGCGCAGCCATGGATGGCGCAGCGCAGCCGGAGTCGAGTGAACGGAGGCCTGGAGGGCCGCAGTGAACGTCCGGCGACGGGATACGGGGAGCCCGAAGCCGGCGCGCTCACACTGAAGCACGACAGGCTGAAGCCTGTCCTACGGGTGGTTCGCGATGACCGCGGGCCACCAGCTGCAGAGATACCAGGCGCGCGGCGTCGTCCACTCCGCGAAGGCCTCGAGCGAGAGCCGGGCGGTCGGCGAGGCGCCGCCGAGCAGCTCGTCGACGAGCCCCTTCGGCCGCGAGTAGCGCACCACGCGTGCCGTGTCCTTCGTGAGGCCGGCGAGCTCCACCGCGCGATCGATGGCGTCTTCGAGGAAGCCGATCTTGTCGACGAGGCCCGCCTCCTGGGCCTGCTTGGCGGTGAAGATCTGGCCGGTGGCCACCTTGGCGACGGCTTCGTCGTCGAGCTTCGGCCGGCCCGCCTTCACGATCTCCTTGAACCGCACGAACATGTCGTCGACGAGGCCCTGGAGGATTTTCCGCTCGCGGGCGGCGATCTCGGGCGTGCGTTCCTTCGTGGGGCTGAGCATCTCCTTGAGCGGCCCGCTGGCCACCGAGTCGTCGGCCACGTCGAGTTTTTTCAGCATCTTCGAGAGGTCGAAGTGCGGGATGATCACGCCGATCGAGCCGGTGAGGGTGGCCGGCTCGGCGAAGATCACGTCGTCGCGGCCGCCGTTGGCCATGGCCACGTAGTAGCCGCCGCTGGCCGCGATGCCCCCCATGCTCACCACGACGGGCAGGTCGCGCTTCTTGGCGAGCGCGGCGAGGCGGTAGTGGATCTCGTCGCTGCCGCTCACGGTGCCGCCGGGCGAGTCGACCCGGAGCACGATCGCCTTCACGCTCTCGTCGTTCTCGATCCGGTCAAGCTGCCAGCGGGCGAAGCCATCGCCCCCCATGATCGCGCCGGCCACGTCCACGATCGCCACCTTCGCGGGCGCGAGCTTGGCGAGCGAGTGGTACTTCTCCACCACCTTCTCGTCGGTCTGGAAGTAGCGGGCATTCGCCCCGGCGCTCGAGAGCGCCGCCAGGAGCGACACGCCGGCGATCGTCCAGGCGATCCGCGTGCCCCATCGGCCCCACAGGCTCCCCTGCTCCAGGATCACGCGGGTCACCGGCGGCGCGTCGGAAAACGGGCGGGTGGCGGGCTGCAGGGTGCGTTCGATATCCATGCGTGTGTCTCCTCGTGGCGACGAAGCGCCGATCGGCATGTTGCCAGTTTTTTCGCCGGGCCGCTACCTTCTGGGCTCCCCGACATGCGACCCTTCCGGCCGAGGAGTGTGACGACGTGATTGTATGCGTGAGCACCGAGTGTTTTCCCGACCTTCCGCTGGCGAAGGCGATGGAGCGCCTGGCGGAGCTCGAGTTCACCGCGGTGGAGCTCGACATCCACGAGCAGGGCTCGCACCTCACGCCGGCCGTCGTGGCCGCCGATCCCGAGGCCGCCATCGCCGCCTGTAGCGACCTGCAGCGGCTCCGCCCCGTGGCTGTGTCGTTCTCCGCCCCCGAGACGCCCGAGCTCTACGACCGCTTCACGGCCTGCTGCAAGCTCGCCAAGTCGCTCGGCGTGGTCACGATCGTGGTCGACTCGTCGGAACTCGGCACGCCCTTCAACGGCGAGATCGAGCGGCTCCGCAAGATGGTCTCGATCGCCTCCGGTCTCGGCGCCCTGGTCGGCGTGAAGACGACGGCCGGCCGCATGACGCAAGACGCCGAGACCACCGCCTCGCTGTGCCGCAACGTGCCCGGCCTCGGCGTCACGCTCGACCCCAGCCACTTCATCTACGGCCACAAGAAGGCGGCCTCGTGGGAGTCGATCCTCAAGTACGTCTGCCACGTCCACCTGCGCGACACGAAGCCCGACACCTTCCAGGTGCGGATCGGCCAGGGTGACGTCGAGTACGGCAAGATCGTGAACCAGCTCAACCGCGTCGGCTACAAGCGCGCCCTCTGCGCCCACCTGCCGCCGCTCGAGGGCGTCGACCAGGTGGCCGAACTTCGCAAGATGCGCCTGCTCCTCGAAAGCCTGCTCTGACGTAGGGCGGGTTTCAGCCTGTCATGCCTTTCTCAATGCGCGCCGGCTTCGGGCTCCCCGTATCCCGTCGCCGGACGTTCACTGCGGCCCTCCAGGCCTCCGTTCACTCGACTCCGGCTGCGCTGCGCCATCCATGGCTGCGCTTGCCTGCATACGCCTGCTCCGGGACACGGGGAGC
>JBJSZP010000378.1:0-1195 GCA_046090365.1 Planctomycetia bacterium | reverse complement strand
CGCCGGGCGAGTGCAAGATCGGGATCATGCCCGGCTACATCCACACGCCGGGCAACGTGGGCGTGATGAGCCGCTCCGGTACGCTCACCTACGAGGCCGTGTGGCAACTCACGCAACTCGGCCACGGCCAGAGCACGTGCGTCGGTCTGGGCGGCGACCCGCTCGGGGGCTCCTCGTTCATCGACATCCTCGAACTCTTCCAGAACGATCCCGATACCCACGCCATCCTGATGATGGGCGAGATCGGCGGCAGTGCCGAGGAGGAGGCGGCGGCCTACGTGAAGGCCCACGTCACGAAACCCGTGGCAGCCTTCATCGCCGGTCGGACCGCGCCCCCCGGCAAGCGGATGGGGCATGCGGGGGCGATCATCTCCGGCGGCAAGGGTACGGCCGAGGCGAAATTGGCCGCCCTCCGCGACGCCGGGATCGAGGTGGCGGAGAGCCCGGCCGACATGGGCGCGGCGCTCGTGCGTGCCATGAAAAAGTAGGACAGGCTGCAGCCTGGCAGCAGCATGCGCATCAGCCTCTTCATCCCCTGCTTCGTCGACCAGATGACGCCTCAGGTGGGGATGGCGGTCGTGTCCGTGCTCGAGCGGCTCGGACACACCTGCGAATTTCGCCCCGCCCAGACATGCTGCGGGCAGCCCAGCTTCAACGCCGGTTACTGGGACGAGGCCCGGGAGGTCGCCCGGCGGGCGCTCGATGTGTTCGATGGGGCCGAAGCCGTCGTCGGCCCGAGCGGATCGTGCGTGGCGATGATGCGGGTCTTCTATCCGCAGCTCTTCGAGGGACAGCCTGAAGAGACGCGGGCCCTCGACCTCGCATCCCGGACGTTCGAGTTCGGTGAGTTTCTCGTGGAAAAACTCCGCGTCACCGACGTCGGGGCGCGGTTTCCGCATCGCGTCACCTACCACGACGGCTGCCACGGGCTCCGTGAGCTCAGGGTGAAGGAAGCGCCCCGGCAACTTCTCCGGGCGGTGCGCGATCTCGAGCTCGTCGAGTGCGACGAGCCGGAGAGCTGTTGCGGATTCGGGGGGCTCTTCAGCGTGAAGTTTCCGATGATCTCGACGGCCATGGCGGAGGTGAAGGGCGGGTCGCTCGCCCGCACCGGGTGCGACTACATCGTGTCGAGCGATCCTTCATGCCAGTTGCAACTCGACGGCTGGCTCTCGCGCTCCACGCCCGCCGGCAGCCC
>JBJSZP010000377.1:0-5819 GCA_046090365.1 Planctomycetia bacterium | reverse complement strand
CCCATGCCCCAGCCGAAGCCGCCCCACCATGCGCCCGGCCACCAGGCGTTGAAGTGGGCGCCATACCAGCCGCGGCCGCCATACCAGCCGCCGTTGTAGAAGTTGTTGCGCACGACATTGCCCCGGTTGACGAGATTGTTCATCGAGTAGGGCCGCACCGCGTCGCGGGCGAGGCCGTCGCGGCCCACGCCCCGATCGATCCCCTGGTTTGCGATCCGCTGGAAGTCGGCCTTCGAGAGCGTGTGCTCGCCGGCGAAGTGGCCGCCGTCGAGCCCGCCGAGGTCGCGGCCGCCGTCGAGCGCCCGGCCACCGTCGGCCACGCGGCCCGCGTCGAGCGGTCGGCCGCCATCGAATCCGCGTCCGCCATCAAAGCCGCGTCCGCCGTCGAATTCCCGGCCGCCATCGAAGTCGCGCATCCCGCCGCCCATGTCGCGGCCGCCGTCGAAGCCGCGCCCGCCATCGAAGCCGCGGCCCCCGCCGAAGTCGCCGCCCCCCATGTGGCCGCCGCCTCCCATGTGGCCCCCGCCGCCGTGCCCACCGCCGCCGCCGTGGGCGTGGGCGACGGTGGCCCCGTGGTTGAGGGCGAGCGCAACGAGCGCGAGGAGCGTGGTGACGTGGCGGGGCATGGGGTTCACTTTCTCTTGAAGTGGAGCGGTGGATTGTCGGGCAGCGGCTGGCCGTCGATCGATCGCTCGATCGACTGCAGCGTGAACCGGCCGTCGCCGCCGGGCACGAGCACCTGCGTCCACGCCGTGCGGCCGGAGCCGGTGCCCGCGGCGGGCGTGCCCGTGAACGAGCGGTTGAAGCTGGTGCCGTCGGCGGAAAACACGCCCTCGGCCCGGGCGCCCGTCGAGTCGAAGAGCCACGACCGCACGGCCCCGGTCGCCCGGTCGGCATGGATCACGTCGAGCGACTCGATCACGGCCCCCTGCTTCGGCCGCGTGATCGTGCGGCCGACGAGCGCTTCGCCGCCCGCGGCCCGCTCGTAGCGCGTCTCCACCGTCGTGCCCGCCTTCGCGTCGGTGGCCTGCCAGGTGCCCACGAGCCAGCCAAGTTCCTCGAGGGCCGCGGCGTGATTCGGGGCCACGATCGACTCCGCGAGCCGCCAGGCACCGTCTTCGAGCACGCGCAGGCTCACGAACGGCGACGCCACGGGCTTCTCGCCGGGCCGCTTCGTAAACGCGAGCGAGCCGCGCACGCGGGCCAGCGGGCCGGCCACCTGCTCCACGGCGGTCACGGTGACGGCGAGCTTCGCCTGCGGATGCCGCTCGAGCCAGCCGCGGATCGAGGCCACGATCGCGTCGCGGCCCACGATCCGCACGTCGCCCTCGACGAGCTCGGCCTGCGTCGCCCACTGGGCGGCAAGGGCCGCGTAGTCGCGGGCGTTGTAGGCCTCGGCGTAGGCCGCCGAAGCCTTGCGCACGTCGGCCTCGAGGCCGTCGGCCGCCGCCGCACGCGCGGCCGTGCCGAGCAGGATGATCGTCGCCGCCAATGCCAGTCTCATGCTCACCTCGTGGTCGTGTCGCCGCTGCGCCGGGCCAGCCTCGGGCGGTTTCACCCAGCCTCGCGTGCTTCAGCCCAGCCTCGGGCGGCGTGGCCGACAGCATACGGCAACGCTCCGGCGCGTGCAGCAATCGGGTCGTAGTGGCCGTGCCGACGAACACCACTCGCAGGTGGGGAACGCTTCGCGATGGCCTGTGGTCGGCACGCAACGGATATGCCGACCGTCGCGACATCGCGCGGGCCGCGAAAAAAATCCGCCGCGTCGCGACGATCTCGAAGGCAGAGTCAGTTCCGCACGCACGTTCCCGCCATGGTTTCCCGACGCCGCTTCCTCCTCGCCCCCGCCGCCATCGCCGCCCTGGCGATCCCGCTCCCGGAGCCGGTTCAGGCCGCCAACCCCACCGGTTTCGATCCGCGGGTGATCACGTTCGGTGCGGAGCGCGAGCAGATCAAGAGCACGCCGATCGAGAAGCGGCCGTATCGCCCGCTCCACGTCTACGGCAACACGATCCGGCGCCGGCACTCCCGCAAGTAGGACGGGCTCTCTCGGGGGCCCCTGACCGCGGGGAGAGCCCGCCGGGCGTCAGGATCTCGAAGCGAAGAGCGAATCGACGGCGAGCACCGCCTCGGGCCGCGCGAGCGGCGCGATCGATTCGCCCCGGCCGGCGACACGATGCTCACCGTAGGCGAGCGGCCCCGGCAGCCTGAGCAGATGCACGATCTCGGCGGCGGTATCGATCACCCAATAGTCCGGCACGCCGGCGGCGGCGTAGACCGCCGCCTTCTCGCCGAGGTCATACTGCAGGCTCGTGTCGGCCACTTCGATCACGAGCAGGGCATCGGCCGCGTCGGGCCGCCGGGCCGCGTAATCCCGCGGCTGCACCCAGGCGACGTCGGGCTGGGGCACGCTCTGCCGCGCGGGAATGCCGAGCGACTGCTGAATCCGCACGCGGGCTCCATCCTCGGGCAGGCACCGAAAACTCCAGGCGGCGAGCCGATCGACGATTTCCTCGTGTCGCGCGCCGATCGGACTCATCATGACGATCTCTCCCTTGATCAGTTCGATCCGCGGCGGCTCCCTCACCGGCTCACCCGCCGCCGAGGACCGGGCGAATACTCCGGCTTCGACCATGAGGTCGTATTGCCCGATCGTGAACTTCAGCGTGGGAGTCGCGGTGGCCATGACAGGAGTGGAAGAGGGTGCTCGGCGGCGGAGCGTTGGGAGCCCCTCAAAGAATATCACGGCGGAAGCGTTCGGTATTTCGCCGCTCCACCGACCGGAATCGCCACCACGCAGCTCAGGCCGTGCACGCGGTATTCCTCGCCGCCCGGCAGCTCGAAGCAGCGATACCGGCTGCGGAGCCGCGGCCCCAGCCGAAACACGCGCCCGGTGTCGACGCGAAACAGGCTCCCCGCAGGCAGGTCCTCGAGCCGCCGTCGCTCGGGCTCGGGCCGGTCATACTTCGCGAGCGCGAGCACGAGCCCGCGGTCGCTGCAGCTCGCCGCCGCGGGATTGCGCATGAAGGCGGCGAGTGCCCCGGCGATGTCGGGCGGCAGGAGCGCCTCGTCCACGAACGGCTCCAGGATCGCGCCAAACTCCTCCTTCCATTCGCGGCCGTGCGGCGGGTAGCGCCGCACGCGGTGCCGCAGCCGCTCCCACGTGGCCAGATGGGCGATCTCGTGGAGGAGCGTGGTGAGAAACGCGTAGGGGTTGAGGTCTTCGTTGACGGAGATCCGGTGGGCGGCATGCCCCCGGCCCGGCGGCCGGTGGTCGCCGAGCTTCGTCCGCCGCGGCCGCGCCACGCGCACGACGACCCGCCTTCCCGCGAGCAGCCCGCGCACCCGCGCGGCCGTGCCCTCGGGCACCTTCTCGATCCACCCATCCATGGGTCTGCTCGTCATGCGGCGTTCCGTCAGTGGCGCTTGCGAAACAGCATGAACTCATTGCCCTCCGGGTCGACGCACATCGCCAGGTGGGGCGGCTCGCCGTTCTCGGGCTCCGGCTCCCGCGCGAGCATGCCGCCGGCGGCCACCACCTCGCGGGCGGCGGCCACGACGTCGGGCACCTGGAACGAGATTCCGGTCCACGTGCGCTTCCCCTCGCCGCCGGAGTGGATCGCGATCACGGAGCCGAGGATCTCCACCTCCGCGATCACGCTGTTGTGCTTGAGCACGCGGCCGCCGCACAGGTCGCGGTAGAACCCCACGGCCCGCTCCATGTCGGCGGCCCAGATCGTGTATTTCACGCGTTCGACGAGCATGGGGCGGAGTATACGGCCCACATGGGTCAACCGTCCTGCCCGCCTCCCCCTACTGAATCTCCAGCGTGGGGATCTCGGCGGCGTCGACGTCGTGCGTGCGAAACCAGGCTGCGATCGCGGCCACCTGCCGCCGCGTAGGCGGGGGCGGCGTCTCGTCGCGGAGCCCGCGGCCGACCGCCCGCCAGCGCGGGCCGAAGTGATACACGGCGTAATACATTGTCTTCGCCTTCACGGCGCCCACGCGGCCGCAGCGGCAGGCCTCGTAAAACATCCGGTGCACCTGCCGCCAGGGCCTGGTGCGGTCCACGCAGGCCACGTCGTGCACGACCGAGGCGTTGCGAAACCGCCCCTCGAACGGCCCCCCGATGAGCGACCAGAACGGCCGCGGGATGCTCGCGCCGTTGACCACCGAGCCGGCGGGGGCGAGCCAGCGCACGCGGGCCGGATCGACGTAGGCGAACGGCTCCACGAGCGTCATGTCGCGGCCGTCGTCGTGCCAGCGGGCGACCACGCGGCCGTCGAAGTGTCCCCACGCCGACCGGGGCGTCACGTCGCATGCTCCTTGAGATACGCCACCAGCGGCCGGGCCTCGGGGGGCACGCAGGCGTCGTCGCACACCACGTGCACCGGCGCCGCGTCGGCCTCGATCGCGATCTCATACTGAAACCGGTCGCGGCCCCCGGAAAACCGCTCCCACGACTCCGTCCACCCGGCCGCCGCCACAAACCCCTCCACGCGCGTGCGTTCCGCCGGCTCGAGCGCGGCGGTATCCACCCGGCAGCTCCTCACGAGCCCCGCGAATCCGCCCGACTGGGTGAACGAGATCAGCATGCCGCGATTATCCGTCGATCACGACACGGTTCCTACTGCGCCCGGCCCAGCGGGCATGCCCCGTCGCTTCCGCTCCGGGCTTTGTGGAGGCACAGGCAACACCGCGTCGCTTCCCCGTAGCCGCAGAGTGGCACTCTGCGGAATGCGGCCGAGCCGTCGCGTGAAGTCGCTCACAGCCCCACCTTCTTCCATGCCGCCCGCACCGTCTTCCGCGCCGCGGCCCCGAGCCTGTCGCCGGCGATCTGCGCCGTGATCCGGGCCAGGTCGGCGAACTGGCTCGTGCGCGAAAGTTGCAGCATCGCCTCATACCACACCCGCCCCGCCTCCTCCCACGCGAGCCCCCCGAAGCCCTTCGCGACGAGCACGAACGCCCGGTTCGGGATCCCGGAGTTCAGGTGCACGCCGCCGGAATCGGCCGGCCCCGTGTAGATCCGCTTCATGTGGTCGGGCTGCGGGTCGCTGCCGAGCACGGGGTCGTCGGTGAAGGCGGTGCCCGGGTGCTCCATGTCGCGGATGCCCCGCCGCGTCTTCGCCGGCACGAGCACGTCGGCCCCCACAAGCCAGCTCCCCTTTTCCACGTCCTCGCCCAGCCTCCACTGCCGTACGAGCACGCCAAACACGTCGGCGAAGTGCTCGTTGATCGCCCCCGACTGCCCACGGTAGGCGAGGTTGCTCGTAAACGCCTGCACCCCGTGCGTGAGCTCGTGGGCCACCACGTCGAGCGACTTCGTGAACCGGCCAAACACCTTCCCGTCGCCGTCGCCGTAGGCCATCTGCCGGCCGTCCCAGAAGGCGTTGCTCATCGGCTGATAGCCGCGGCCGTCGGCCTCCCCCACGTGCACGCTCGAGATCAGCGACATGCCCGCGTCGTCGAGCGAGTTGCGGCCGAAGAGCACGTGGAAGAAGTCGAACGTGTCGCCCGAGTGATCGTAGGCCTCGTTCACGGCCGCGTCGGCGGTCTTCTTCTCCCCCTCACTGCGCGCGAGCTTTCCCGGCAGGTCGTCGCGGCCGCGTGCGTCGTACACGAGCCGGTGCTTCCGGCCGGCCGGCGAGGGGGCCGCGAGCATGGTGGGCATCTGCGCGGCGAACGAGCGCACGGCCCTCACGGCCGAGCAGGCCGCCAGCGACACGAGCGCCATCTCGCGGAGCTGCGGGTCGGCGCAGTGGGCGATCCGTTCCAGGATGTAGGGCGGGACGATGCACTGCACGGGGCGGCGCGACATG
>JBJSZP010000376.1:0-5206 GCA_046090365.1 Planctomycetia bacterium | reverse complement strand
TCTCTGCCATTGCTTGGCGCCTTTGGCCGCACCAAGCTCACGATCCAGTTCCTCAAAAGTCCTGTCGATTTCTGCCTGCTTGGCGGCATCGTAGGTTCCCGCCACAACGGCGTGCAATGGACCATCGACTCGCATTGGGTGGCCGATCCAGGCGACCCTCGTTTCTCGATCCACAATCACGCACCGGGGAATGGCACGATGTTCTCCAAGCCATGCTTTGGCCATGACCCCGGCCTTTTCCCCTGTGGTGTTCACATCGATCGCAACACGGTTCTGGACCGCCGTTCCCATTTTCGCGATGAGCGCCCTGGCCGCATTCAGGTCTTCATCCATGACATTCACGGCGACGACCGTTACACCCTTATTCATGTACTGCCGCTGAACCTCGGAGAGATGCGGCATCGCGAATATGCACGGGCCACACCACGTCGCCCAGAACTCGATGACGTAGACGTGGCCACGTGCGAAACCGCTGATTGGCTCGCCCTTGATCCATTCGCTGACACGCAGTTGAGGGGCGGCGTCACCAACCGTGAGACTAACTTCCTCCGCATTCGCCGGAACAAGCAGAGCAAGGAAAAGGAGTGCGGTAGTAGCGGGTGCCGACTGCATTGATTGGTTTCCCGACGCGGTGGAGCATCTATGGGGATGGGAGTGCACTCCGTAACCGGAGAGCAATTGCTGCAACTTGGGGGGGGTCGGCGAGACGTCCCAGTGCAAGGAGTCCTTCAACCCCGCTTTTTGTCTGAAAGACCCGCCGAAAATCTTGAATCCACCGGGCCATTGCCGCGAGGGCGGTTGATGGCCGGACGTGTAATTAACGGGCTCAGTATACCGTATTCGGTGACTCGATAATCGCACCGGCATCGGGGTGGCAGTGCCGGAAACCATTTGCTCGCATGTGGTTCCGGGTCGCCCATGAAAGAGGACGAATCGCTTCAACCGCCGGGGTCATGGATGGCGCTCGCTCTCGCGCCGACGCATCCCTCCGGGCCTGCTTCGGCTTACGCGAGGCTCGGCTGGACGCCGAGCCATCGCATTCGAGGCACACCTTGGCTGTGACTCCGAATGCGGAAGCCCGCCGGGGCCATGGATGGCCCGGCGGGCGCTCTATTTAGTGCTGCAGCTTCTTGTAGCGGAAGCGGTGGGGCTCGTCGGCGTCCACGCCGAGCCGCTCCTTGCGGCCCCGCTCGTAGACCTCGAAGTTGCCTTCGCACACGTGCACGTAGCCGTCGCCTTCGAAGGCGATGATGTGCGTCGCCAGCCGGTCGAGGAACCAGCGGTCGTGCGTGATCACGACCACGGAGCCGGCGAAACTCGAGATGCCTTCCTCCAGCGACCGGAGCGTGTCGACGTCGAGATCGTTCGTCGGCTCGTCGAGCAAGAGCAGGTTCGCCCCGCCGCGGAGCAGCTTCGCCAGGTGAACGCGGTTGCGCTCGCCGCCCGAGAGGGTGCCCACCTTCTTCTGCTGGTCGGGCCCCATGAAGTTGAACTTGGCGACGTAGCTGCGGGCGTTGACCGTGCGCTTGCCGAGCTCGATCGTATCGTGGCCGCCCGAGATCTCCTCGAACACCGTCTTGTTGGGGTCGAGGGCATCGCGGTTCTGGTCCACGTAGCCAATGTCCACCGTGGAGCCGACCTTGATCGTGCCGGTGTCGGGCTTCTCCTGGCCGACGAGCATCCGGAAGAGCGTCGTCTTGCCGGCGCCGTTGGGCCCGATGATCCCCACGATGCCGCCGGGCGGCAGCTTGAACGAGAGATTCTCGAACAGCAGCTTGTCGCCGAACGACTTGGAGATGTTGTCGACATCGATCACCTGGTCGCCGAGATTGCGGCTCGCCGGAATGAAGATCTCGATCTCCGAATCCCGCACCGCCGCCTGCTCCGCGGCCAGCTTCTCATAGGCCGCCACGCGGGCCTTGCTCTTCGCCTGCCGCGCCTTGGGGCTCATGCGAATCCACTCGAGTTCCTTGTCGAGCGTCTTCTGCCGGGTGCTCGCCTGCTTCTCCTCCATCTCGAGCCGGGCCTTCTTCTGCTCGAGCCACGACGAATAGTTGCCCTCGAAGGGGATCCCGCGGCCGTGATCGACCTCGAGGATCCACTTGGCCACGTTGTCGAGGAAGTAGCGGTCGTGCGTCACGGCAACGACGGTGCCCGTGTATTCGGCGAGATGCCGCTCCAGCCAATTCACGCTCTCGGCATCGAGATGGTTCGTGGGCTCGTCGAGCAGGAGCAGGTCGGGCTTCTCCAGGAGCAGCTTGCAGAGGGCCACGCGGCGGCGCTCACCGCCGGAGAGGTTCGTCACGCCCCAGTCGCCAGGGGGAAGGTTCATCGCGTCCATCGCGATCTCTACCTGGCGGTCGAGATCCCAGAGGTTCTTGGCGTCGATCTCGTCCTGCACGGTGGCCTGCTCGGCGAGGAGCTTTTCCATCTCCTTGTCGCCAAGCGGCTCGCCGAGCCGGGCATTGATCTCCTCGAACCGCCGCAGCACGGCCCGCGAGTGGTCGACCGCGTCCATCACGTTCTCGAACACGGTCTTCTCGGGATCGAGCTTGGGCTCCTGCTCGAGGTAGCCGGCCGTGTAGCCGTCGGCCAGCCGGGCCTCGCCGTCGTATTCCCGGTCGATGCCCGCCATGATCTTCATGAGCGTGCTCTTGCCGGCGCCGTTGCGGCCGAGCAGCCCGATCTTCGCGCCGGGGTAGAAGGCGAGGTTGATGTTCTTGAGCAGCTCGCGCTGGCCGAACTTCTTGTTGAGGTCGATGATCTGGTAGATGAACGCGGGGCCCATGCGATTCTTGCACTCCGTGCGCGGAACTGGTTCTGTTACGTCGCCACGCGCTCGCGCGTGTCGCCAGGCGGGCGGATCGGCAGGCATCCCGCATCGGACGCCGCCGCGGCTCGTTGCACGAGGTGCCTGCTTGGTCTACGATTCCGCAGTCAGCGACGTCGAGACAGTATACAGGAGCCGCCTCCATGGCCGACTACGTCCATCCCGAAGTGCTCGTTTCCACCGAATGGGTGGCAGGACACTTGCACGACCCGAACGTGCGGATCGTGGAGTCCGACGAAGACCGGGCCCTCTACGTGCAGGGGCACGTGCCGGGCGCCGTCGAGATCGACTGGATGACCGACCTCCAGGACGCCACCTGCCGCGACTACATCGACAAGGCGGCGTTCGAGAAGCTCTGCGCCGAGCGGGGCATCTCCAACGACACGACCGTCGTGTTCTACGGCGACAAGAGCAACTGGTGGGCCTGCTACGCCTTCTGGGTGTTCAAGCTCTACGGCCACAGGGACTGCCGGATCATGAACGGCGGCCGCAAGCGCTGGGAACTCGACGGCCGGGCCTGGTCGAACGACCGCGTGAGCTATCCGCGGGCCCACTACACGGCCACCGAGCAGGACGGCTCAATCCGGGCCCTGCGCGACGAGGTGCTCAAGCACTCCAAGGCCGGCAAGCAGTTGCTCGACGTGCGCAGCCCCGAGGAATACCGCGGCGAGCGGATGCACATGCCCGACTATCCCAACGAGGGCGCCTGCCGCGGCGGCCACGTGCCCGGGGCGGTGAACGTCCCGTGGCCGAAAAACTGCAACGAGGACGGCACGTTCAAGCCGTACAAGGAGCTCGAGAAGCTCTACAAGAAGGAGCTCGGGCTCAAGCAGCGGTCGCCGACGATCGCCTACTGCCGGATCGGCGAGCGGTCGAGCCTCACCTGGTTCGTCCTCAAATACCTCCTCGGCTTCGGCAACGTGAAGAACTACGACGGCTCGTGGCTCGAGTGGGGCAACGCCGTCCGTGTGCCGATCGCCAAGGGGGCCGAGCCCGGCAGCCATCCGGCCGCGGCGGCGACGAGTTCCGCCCACTCCTGACCGGCGCCTTTCCGATGCCCAGCGTGAAGGAACGCCTCGACGAGATCATCGGCGAGTTCGCCGACCTCGACGGCCGCGAGAAACTCGAACTGCTCGTCGATTTCGCGAAGGGGCTGCCGCCGCTCTCGCCGGAATACGAGGCCCGCAAGGCCGCCGAAGACCGCCGCGTGCATGAGTGCCAGACGCCCGTGTTCCTCTGGACCGAGGCCGAGGACGGCGGCGCGCGGCTCGTGGCCGAGGTCGCCCCGGAGGCGCCCACGGTGAAGGGCTTCGTCGCGATCCTCGCCGAGGCCGTCGCGGGCCGGCCGCCCGCGGAGGCGGCGGCGCTCGCCGACGACATCCTCGAGCGGATGGGGCTGGCCGAGGTGCTCGGGATGATGCGGGCCCGCGGGCTGCACGCGATCGTGGCTCGCATCCGGCGCGGCTTCGCCGACGTCGCCGCCGCCTGAGGCTGCGAACGTTCGTCCGCAGCCCGCGCCCGCTGCGTCAGGCGACGCGATCGAGAATCGGCAGGGCCGGCAGACCGTTGGCCTGCAGGGCCGGCTGTGGCACCGGAGCAGGGGCCGCCTCCGGCAGCGGCTTCGCCCGCGGCGGCCCGAAGAGCACGAGCCTCGCCGTCGCGAGGAGGCCGCCGAGCGAGCCGAACGTGGCGTCCACGGCCGCCGGCTCGTAGCCGCAGTGCACCATGCAGTCCTGGCACTTCGCGTTGCCGCTCGCCCGCCCGTAGCGGTTCCAGTCGGTCGCCTCCATCAGTTCGCGGAACGTCTGCGCGTAGCCCTCGTCGAGGAGGTAGCAGGGCCGCTGCCAGCCGAACAGGTTGTAGGTGGGCGTGCCCCAGGGGCTGCACTCGAGATCCCAGGCGCCTTTGAGAAACTCGAGGAACACAGGCGACTGGTTGAACTTCCACCGCGCCGGCGCGTCAGCGAGGATCCGCCGGAAGAGCGACTGGCTGCGCGTGCGCCTGAGGAAATGCTCCTGGTCGGGCGCCTTCGCGTAGGAGTAGCCCGGGGAGATCATCATCCCCTCGACCCCGAGGGCCATCACCTCGTCGAAGAACGCCCGATAGCGGTCCGGGTCGGCGTCGGAGAAGAGCGTGGAGTTGGTCGTGACGCGGAAGCCCGCCTTGCGGGCCGCGCGGATCGCCGCCACGGCCCTGTCATACACCCCCTCGCGGCACACCGCGTGGTCGTGCTCGTCGCGCGGGCCGTCCAGGTGCACCGAAAACGCGAGGTAGGGCGACGGCGTGAAGTGCGGCAGCATCTCCTCGAGCTTGAGGGCGTTGGTGCACAGATAGAGATACTTCTTCCTGGCCACGATCCCGGCCACGATCTGCTCG
>JBJSZP010000375.1:0-1479 GCA_046090365.1 Planctomycetia bacterium | reverse complement strand
CCCACGGGGAGTCGAACCCCGGTTTTCGGACTGAGAACCCGACGTCCTGGGCCACTAGACGATGGGGGCGTCTGACCTGAACTGTAAGGGTGTCGGACGGGGTGTCAAGCGAACTTGAGCCGCCTGCCCGAAACGCGTTTTACGGCGGTTTTTTGCTGGCTTTCGGCTCCATGGCGGTTGCAAGATTGTCGCCTAGCCAGACCCCGTCGCTTCCGCTCCGGGCTTTTTGGGGAGAGCCCATAAAGCGCGAGGCGCAGGCCGAAGGGATGCCCGGCTCACCGTTGTGGCCGGGGAAACGCCGAGCGGCGGCCCCGCAGCCGTCCGATCGCGAAGCCCGCCGCCAGCGCGGCGAGCGCCGCCACGCCCGTCGCGATCCACATCCGCCGGGTCGCCTCCTGCTCGGCTGCCTCCCGCTCGAGTGCCGACTGCAGCCGCATCGTCGCTTCACGCATCTCGAGCGAGCGAGTGCGCGGTGCCGCGCCCGGCGCCGATCGCCCTGCCGGCCGCCCGGGCTCCACGCCCGCCCATTCGGCCGGATCGCTCCAGGCGAGCGCCGACGGCAGGTGCCGCGGGCCGGCAGAGACCGCCGGCTCGATCTCCGCGACGGCGTGCAGCAGGTCGACCGGGCTCGCGAACCGCTGGCCAGGCTCTTTCGCGAGCAGCGTGTCGACGATCCGGCAGAGGCCGGCCGGGAGGTCGGGCCGCAGCGTCGCGATCGATGTGAGCGGGTCGCGGATGTGGGCCATCGCCACGGCCAGCGGCGTCGGGCCGTCGAAGGGAGGCCGGCCGGCAAGCAGGTGATACACGGTGGCCCCGAGCGAGTAGAGGTCGCTCCGCGCATCCACTCCCCTGCCCTCCGCCTGCTCCGGGCTCATGTAGAGCGGCGTGCCGAGCGTCATCCCCTCCTGCGTGAGCTCGACTCCCTCGGGGCCGGCGAGCACACGGGCCAGGCCGAAGTCGGCCACCTTCACGTCGCCCGCCGGCGCCACGAGCAGGTTCTCCGGCTTGATGTCGCGGTGCACCACGCCCTGCTCCGCCGCCCGCACGAGCGCCGAGCCCACCTGCCCGAGCACGGCCACGGCCTGCCGGGCGTCGAGCGGGCCGCGTGCCGCGAGCCAGGCCTTGAGCGTGGGGCCGGCGACATATTCCTCGGCGAGAAAATGCAGGCCGTCGACGCAGGCCACCTCGTGGATCTGCACGATGTTGCCATGCACGAGCCCGGCGGCGGCCCGGGCCTCCTGCTCGAAGCGTTGCACGGCCGTGGCCTGCCGCACCGCCGCAGGCCGGAGCACCTTCACGGCCACCTGCCGCGCGAGCGACTCCTGCTCTGCGAGGTAAACGTCGGCCATCGCGCCGCTTCCCAGCCGGCGCAGGAGCCTGTATCCTCCGAGCCTCCGTCCGGAGAGATCCCCGTCGCCGCTGGCGCCCGTCGAGCCGTCGCTCTGCATGCGTGCCAAGCGTATCAGCCCCCCGAGGAGT
>JBJSZP010000374.1:0-1130 GCA_046090365.1 Planctomycetia bacterium | reverse complement strand
CTGCCGCGAGAGGATCGCCGTCGGCACTTTTTCGAGCGACACCTTGCGCATCAGTTCGCCGAACCCGGGCAGCAGTTTCGTGCACACCCGCTCCGTGGCCTCGGGGGTCACGTCGCGCGGGGCGGGGCCCGTGCCGCCGGTCGTGACGATGAGGCAGCAGCCCGCGGCCGCACACTCCCGGATCGCGGCGGCGATCGCGTCGACGTCGTCGGGCACGATCCGCTCGTGGGGCTCCCAGGCGCTTGCCAGCACCTCGCCGAGATAGGCACGGATGGCCGGACCGCCCTCGTCGGCGTATTCGCCGCGGCTCGCGCGGTCGGAGACGGTGAGGATGCCGATCCGGGCCAGGGCGGTCATATCACGCCGCGCGACTCGAGGAGCTGCACGAGTGCGTCGACGCACTTCGCCACCGGCCACTCGTGCGTGGGGATCACGAGGTCGGCGTGGGCCGGTGGCTCGTAGGGGGCGGAGATGCCCGGGAAGTTGGCGAGCTCGCCCGCGTCGGCGAGGGCGTAATGTCCGTCGGTGTCGCGCGTGCGGCACACGTCGAGCGGCGCGGAGAGATGGACGACGAGGAACCGATCCGCGCCGACCCGCTCGGCCGCCTTCCGCCGCACCGCCTCGTCGGGCGCGACGAACGCCCCGATGCAGATGATGCCGGCGTCGTTGAAGAGCTTCGCCACCTCGACGCTGCGGCGCAGGTTTTCGCTCCGCTCGCCCGCGGTGAAGCCGAGGTCCTTGCTGATCCCCAGCCGCATGTTCTGCCCGTCGAGCACGACGACGGCCCGGCCCAGGTCGAAGAGCCGCCGTTCGAGGGCCCGGGCGAGCGTCGATTTGCCGGAGCCGGTGAGGCCGGTGAGGAGCAGCGTGACCGGCTTCTGCCCGAATCGGGCCTCGCGCTCCTCGGGCGTGACGGCGCTCAGCTGGCCGTGGAGGTGCGGCTCGGCCGCATCGCCCCAGTGGTCGCCGGCGGCCTCGTCGGGCTCGCGGTCGAGAATCATCCCGGCGCCGACGGTGGCATTGGTGACGCGGTCGATCATGATGAAGGCGCCGGTGGCCCGGTTGCGCCGGTAGGCGTCGAACGCGATCGGGCTCGTGAGCGTGACCGCGCAGCGGCCGATCTCGTTGAG
>JBJSZP010000373.1:0-5349 GCA_046090365.1 Planctomycetia bacterium | reverse complement strand
CGTAGCCGGCGAGCGCGGCGATCTCGGGGCGGACGAGCGGCTGCGTGGCGGCGGGCTGCGAAGACATGCTTCGAAGTCTACCTCACGCCCACGTCGCCCCCCGCACCCGCCCGCACAACCCGCACAACCGTCGCGGGGCTCAACACGCCCAATCCGGCTCGGGATTGCCCATGCCCGTCGTAGGACGGGCTTGAGCCTGTCTGACTCAACTCTTCCGCGCCGGCTCGTGACCGCCCAGACCCTCTCGCCGGACGTTCGCCTCAGCCCTCCAGGCTTCGGCTCTCTGCATGTCCGCTTCGCTTCGCCATCCATGGCTGCGCTCGCTCCCATAGCCCGCTCGAGGGCATGGGCAGCCCCGAGCCTCCTCAACTGGAGAGGGAGGCTTCGGGCTCCCCGTGTCCCGGAGCAGGCGTATGCAGGCAAGCGCAGCCATGGATGGCGCAGCGCAGCCGGAGTCGAGTGAGCCGTAGCCTGGAGGGCGAAGGCGAACGTCCGGCGACGGGATATGGGGAGTCCGAAGCCGGCGCATTTGAGAAATGGCATGACAGGCTGAAGCCTGTCCTACGCAGTCGGGCTGTCCATGCGGGCACGACGGTCTGTACAACGAAGCCCTGGAGCGCGACCATGCCCGAACCATCATCGACCCGCTTCGTGAAGATGCACGGCGCGGGTAACGACTACGTCTACATCGACTGCTTCACGGAGCGGCCGCCGGCCGATCCGGCAGCGCTCGCGCCGGTGATCGCCGACCGCCATCGCGGCGTCGGGGGCGACGGCCTCGTGCTCGTGCTCCCCTCGACGCAGGCGGCCGCCCGGATGCGGATGTTCAACGCCGATGGCAGCGAGGCCGAGATGTGTGGCAACGGGGTGCGCTGCGTGGCCCATCTCGTCGTGGCCCACGGCCATGCGAAGGCGGGCGCGGTGGCGATCGAGACCGGCCGTGGCGTGCTCACCGTCGACGTGCGGCCGCAGGGGCCGCGGCTGTCGCAGGTGCGGGTCGACATGGGGGAGCCGATCCTGGAGGCGGAGCGGATTCCCGTGACGGGCGCGGGGAGCGGCCGCGTGGTCGATGCGCCGAGCGCGGCGCTCGGGCCGGAGGAGGCGTGGTGGGCAGCCGCGGGGCTCGACCCGCGCATGACCTGCGTGTCGATGGGCAACCCGCACGTCGTCTACTACTGCCGCAGCGTGGCCGCCGTGCCGCTCGAGGCGGTGGGCCCGCGGATCGAGCGGCACCCGTCGTTTCCGCAGCGGGTCAACGTGCACTTCGTGCAGGTGCAATCGCCGGAGCGGGTGGTGATGCGCACGTGGGAGCGGGGCAGCGGGATCACGCAGGCCTGCGGCACGGGCGCGTCGGCGGTATGCGTGGCGGGCGTGCTCACGGGCCGGACGGCGCGGAAGATCGTGGCCGAGCTGCCGGGCGGAGAGCTTGAGCTCGAATGGACCGCGGCGGGGCACGTGTTCATGACGGGGCCGGCCGAGGAAGTGTTCGAGGGAACGTGGCGCGGCGCCTGATGATCGCCGCCATGCAGAGGATACGCTCGTGAAGCTCGACTCCCCGTTTTTCATCGGTGCGACGGCGCTGGCCGCCACGGCTGCGATCCGGCAGTGGATGGGCACGCTCGACTACCGAGTGGAGTTCGGGGATCGGTCGGTCGATCCGGTGCATCCCGACTACCGCGGTTCGAAGATCTACATCTTCTGGCACGAGAACATCCTCCTGCCGCTCTACCTCCGCGGCCATTCCAATATCTCGATGCTGCTCTCCCGGCACGGCGACGCCGACATTCTCGACCGGGTGGCACGGATGAACGGCTTCGGCGTGGTGCGCGGGAGCACGTTCAACGGCGGATCGGTGGTGCTTCGGCAGCTCGCGGAGCGGGCGGCGGAGGGCAATCTCACGATCACGCCCGACGGCCCGCGCGGCCCGCGGCGCCGGCTCGCACCGGGCTGCGTGTTTCTGGCGAGCACGCTCGGCATCCCGCTCGTGGCGATGGGGCTCGGCTCGGAGCGGCCGTATCGGTTCGGCACGTGGGACCGGTTTGCGTTGCCGTGGCCGTTCACGCGGGCGCGGGGGATCGTGAGCCGCGCCATCGCCGTGCCCCCCGGGCTGGATCGCGACGGCATCGAGGATCACCGGGTGAAGATCGAGCGATTGCTGACGCATCTCTCCGACCAGGCGGAGGCGTGGGCCGTGTCGGGCGAACGGCGCGCGGGCGAGTGCATCGTGCGCAAGGAGCCGTCACGCGTCGCCCGCCGCACGGCGCGGCTGCCTGGCCCGCCGGGGGTTTCGCTGGCTGACGAACTCGAGCGGCTCGGTCTCTCGGCGCTCTCCGCCCGCAGCGACGAGCGGCCCGCCGCGTGACAGGCTGAAGCCGGTCCTACTCTTCCGGGCCGACGAGAGCCCGTTCGAGTGGCACTTCCAACGACTGCAGCGACACGTCGGCCTTTCGCTGCTCGCCGCCGGGCAGGATGTATTGCAGCGTCATCGGCCTGCCGACGGGGCCGCTCGTCACGAGCCGCGTGAGTTCGCTGGGCGAGCGGACGGGCTGGTTGTCGAGGGCCACGATCACGCTGCCCGGGGGCACGCCGGCCTTCGACGCGGGGAGGTCGTGCACCACGCCGATCACGAGGGCGCCCGCCGGCTCGGGCAGATTGAACCGGGCCTGGATCGCTGGATCGACCGGCAGCGTCCGCACGCCGAGGGCCGTCCTGCCCTTGGCGGCCACGACATCGGTCCGCGGGGCCGTGGCGACCGGGGCCGGGCCCGGGATCGCCGCCGGTGGCTCGAACGGTGCGGGCGCCGGCGCGGCAGCCAAGGGAGCGGGGCTGGGGGACGGCTTCGGAGCGAACGACGGGGCCTGTCGGGCCACGGGCGGTGTAGCCGGCTCTGCCGACTGCCATTCGCGGGCTGGCGGCCGCGTGGGCCGCGCCGCGGCCTGGAGCGAGATCTCCTCGATCCGCTCGCCGCGGCCCACCGCGGCCTTCACGGTGCTTCCCGGGGCGATCGCCGCGAGGGCCGCCGCCAACTGGTCGGCCGTCCGCAACGGCATGCCGTCGAGGGCCAGCAAGTGATCGTGGAGCCGGATTCCCGCCCGCTCCGCCGGGCCGCCAGGAGCGACGTCGACGACCACGAGGCGGCCGGTGACGAGCGTCTCGTCGACGGTGAGCCCGATCCACCCGTTGCCTGCCGTTGCTGGCGGGGCGGGCGTGGCCTGTCGAGGGCTCGCGGCCGTGGACCCGCCGCCGGGCGCCGGCTCCGGCTCCGGCGACCGGCGGGTCGGCAATTGAATCGGCTCGCCGATCGAGATTTCGCCGGGCGTGAAAGGCGCAGGCTGCGAATCCGCGGCCGGCGCGTCACCATCGGCGGCGAAACTCGCGTGCAACACGGGTGTGCAGGCGAGCGAGAGCACGAAGGCGGTGCGAAACAGCGACGGCATGATGATGCTGGCGAAGGATGCAGGCGTGGTGTGCGCACTCCCGAGCGGCGCCGGCGAGCGGCTCGCGGAGTATAAACATTTCCTGCCAAACCGGCTGTTCCGCTCGCGCTGCTGGCATGGTTTGACAGCACTGCTGGCACACCTATACTCGCGCCCGTTCCGCCCGGAACAAGTCACGGATCGACGCGGGAAATCTCACGGAAATGAGCAGACGCCTGATGCAGGACGTGGCCGCATCGCGTCGCCCGGGCCGAGCGACTTCGACCGCTGCGGAAGGGCGGAAGGCTGCTTCGGCGGAGCCGACGGCCGACCTTGGCCGGCGAATCTGGGAGGCCCTCCGCGAGCGGATAGGGGCCGAGCGGCACGCCGTCTGGTTTGGCGACGTGCCCCGGGTCGAGGTCGCCCGTGCGGCCGACGCGAGACTTGTCGTGACGCTCTCGATCGGCGACGGCCGCACGCAGGACTGGCTCCGCAGGATGTTCAAGGCCGACGTCGACGCGGCCGTGAGGCTGGCCTGCGGCGGTGTTGCCGAAGTCATCTGGCAGCCGGCGGTCACCAGCGAGGCGGCAATCGAGCAGCCGGCCAGCCAGCCGCCGGCCGAGGCTCCGCCGGCGCCGGAGGCTGAACCCGTCGCGCCGTCGGCCTCCCGTCAGCGGGCCACGGCCCGCCGCGAAGCCGACGCCCGTGCCCCCCGCCATGCTCCCCGTCTCGACACGTTCGTGGTCGGCCTCTGCAACCGGATGGCGCATGCCGCCATCGAGTTGGCCGCGGCGCGTCCCGGCGAGATGTCGCCGCTGGTGCTCCACGGCCCGACCGGCACCGGCAAGACGCACCTCCTCGAGGGCATCTGCGCCCACTTCCGCACGCTCCATCCGCGGGCCAGCGCCGTGTATCTCTCCGCGGAGCAGTTCACCACCACGTTCCTGCAGTCGCTCCACGGCACGGGCCTGCCCGGCTTCCGCCGCACCTGCCGCACCGCCGACCTGCTGGCGATCGACGACCTCCAGTTTTTCATCGGCAAAAAGGCCACGATCGTGGAACTGCAGCAGACGATCGACGTGCTCCAGCGGCAGGGCCGGCAGCTCGTGTTCGCCTGCGACCGCGAGCCGGAGGCGCTCGCGGATCTCGGCCCCGACCTGCTCGTGCGGCTCAGCGGGGGCATGACGGCCCGGCTGCTGCCGCCCGACGAAGAGGTGCGGCGCGGGATCGTGGAGTCGATCGCCGCCCGGCGCGGGCTCGCCATCCCCGCCGACGTCGTCCACTACGTCGCCTCCCGGATGACCCGCCACTCGCGCGAACTCGCCGGCGCCGTCAACCGGCTCGAGGCCACGAGCCACATGCTCGGCCTGCCGATCACGCTGGCCATGGCGGAGGAGGCGCTCGCCGACCTCGTCCGCGCGAGCGCCCGCAGCGTGCGCCTCGCCGACATCGAGCGGGCCGTGTGCGCCGCCTTCGGCATCGAGGCCGGCACGCTCCAATCGGCGCAGCGCGGCAAGAAGGTGAACCACCCGCGGATGCTCGCGATGTTCCTTGCCCGCAAGCACACGCCGGCTCCGCTCACGGAGATCGGCAGCTACTTCGGCCGCCGCAGCCACTCGACGGTGATCTCGGCGCAGAAGGCGGTCGACGAATGGGTGGCGAAGCAGTCGCGGATCGTGCTCGCCGACGCCGAGTGGAACGTGGCCGACGCGATCCGCCGCGTCGAAGAAACCCTCCGCGCCGGCTGACGCTGCCCACGTAGGACAGGCTTCAGCCTGTCACGCTTTACGTGGCGCGCCGGCTTCGGGCTCCCCGTATCCCGTCGCCGGACGTTCACTGCGGCCCTCCAGGCCTCCGTTCACTCGACTCCGGCTGCGCTGCGCCATCCATGGCTGCGCTTGCCTGCATACGCCTGCTCCGGGACACGGGGAGC
>JBJSZP010000372.1:0-1588 GCA_046090365.1 Planctomycetia bacterium | reverse complement strand
CGGTCGATCCGCTCGAGGGGCTCGCGCACGCGGCGCCGCCGCCGGAGGGCGTGTCGCGTCGATTTCTCCTCGTGGCGGTGGCGCTCTGGACGGTGGCGGCGGTCGTGATGGCGCTCGTGGTGACGGAGCGGCTGCCGCCGCGGGCCGCGGTGCCCGCCGGCATCATGATGATGCTCGCATTCGTCGCCACCACGCCCGTCGTGCTGCCGACACTCGCCGTCTGGTGCAGCCGTCTGATCCCGGCGCGGTGGCGGATCGAGCGGACGCTCGCGGTGGAGCAGATCCTGCGGCAGCCGATCCGCACGGCGCTCACGACCGGCGTGCTCGTGGTCGCCGTGAGCAACGGCGTGGGCCTCGGGCACGCGATCCGCGACAACGTCGACGACGTGCTCGGCTGGTATGGCCGCATGATGCGGGCCGATTGGATGCTCACGCACACCGGCATGGTGACCGCCGCCGACGAGCCCGAGGGATCCGACCCGCGCGCCGCGGAACATGAACTGCAGGCCATCCCGGGCGTGAAGCGGCTCGAGGGGATCAGCGTGGCGACGGGCCGCGTGGCGGGCGCGGCCTGCGTGGTCGTGGCCCGCGACGTCCCGCCCGACGCGCCGCTCCCGCTCCAGCCCGTGGCCGCCTCGGCCGCCGACCTGCGGGCTGCCCTCGCCCGCGGCGAGGCCGCGGCGGGCACCGTGCTCGCCCGCCGCACGGGGATCCAGCCGGGCCACGAGATCGCCGTCGAGGTCTTCGGCCGCACCACGAAGGTGAAGGTGGCCGTGCTCGTCGTCGACTACACCTCCGGCGGCGCCTCGCTCCACCTCGAGCGGTCCGCGGCGGCACGGCTCTTCGGGATGACCGTCGCCGACATCCTCCTCGTCACGGCCGAGCCGGGCCGCGCCGCGGAGCTGCGCGAGCCGCTCGCCGCGATCGCCGACGAGCACTCGCTCCTCCTCCGCTCCTTCGCCGACGTGCAGTCGTTCATCGACCGGATCGTGAACGGCGTTGTCGGCTCGCTGTGGGCGATCCTGGGCCTCGGCTTCGTGGTCGGCAGCCTCGGCGTGGCCAACACCGTGACGATGAACGTCCTCGAGAAGACGCGCACGCTCGGCCTGCTCCGCACGGTGGGCATGACCCGCGGCCAGGTGACCCGCATGGTGGTCCTCGAGAGCCTGCTCCTCGGCGCCGCCGGCGCCCTGATCGGCCTCGTGGGCGGCCTCGCCACGGCCGTGTTCATCCAGCTCTCGAGCCAGCCGCTGCTTGGCCACCCGATCCGCCCCTCGTTCCGCCCGGGCGTCGTGGCCGCAAACCTCGCCGCCGCCCTCGCCGTCACGGCCCTGGCCGCCTGGCTCCCCGCCCGCCGCACCGCCCGCCTCGACCTCCTCGAGGCCATCTCGAGCGAGTGATCGCCACGTTCGCTTGTCATTGCTCAACTCAATGCACGCCGGCTTCGGGCTCCCCGTATCCCGTCGCCGGACGTTCACTGCGGCCCTCCAGGCCTCCGTTCACTCGACTCCGGCTGCGCTGCGCCATCCATGGCTGCGCTTGCCTGCATACGCCGGCTCCAGGACACGGGGAGCCCGAAGCCTCCTCA
>JBJSZP010000371.1:0-1267 GCA_046090365.1 Planctomycetia bacterium | reverse complement strand
CCTCCTCCGTGACCGGCGTCTCGAGGTCGTCGGACGGGCTCGACCGGCCGAGCAGAAATGTCGCCTCGTAGTGCTTCGAAACCTGGTGGATGAAATCGACGAGCTTCGTGGCATGCCCCACGCACACGACGACCACGCCGGTGGCCAGCGGGTCGAGCGTGCCGGCGTGGCCGACGGCCTTCGTGCCGAGGGCCTGGGCGACGGCATCCACGACGCGGCGCGACGTGACCCCGGCCGGCTTGTCGATGGCGAGCACGCCGCTCAGCTCGTGGCGCATCGGATCGGAAAGGCATAGAGATCGGCGACCTCGGCGGCCGTCTTGCCGGCGAGCCGCATCCGCCGACGGAGCGCACCCGGATCATCGACCACACCGGCGACGAGCCGGTCGAACTTGAGGTCGACCACGGCCGCCGTCCGGGCGGAATCGGACCGCGCGTGGCCGAGCGGAAACGTCACGAGATCACCGCCGAGCGGGCCGAGCGTCGCATGCTCCACCGTCACGCTCGTGGGGATGCCTTCCGGATATTTCGCGTCGTACTCGCGGCCGCCGTGCACGACCTCCATCCGGTCGATGAGCCGGGCGATTGCCGGGTCGCGGATCGCGGCGTCGGAATAGTCGTCGGGCAGGAGCATCAGCGACTCCCAGCCGAGCGGCTCGCCGCGGGCGTGCGCCGCGCGGGCCTTGAGGAGCGTCCTCGCGAGGATGAACGGCAGCGAGTGGTCGGCCGACTGGCGCGTGGTCGGGGTGCGCTTGGCCGGGTCGGCGATGATCGAATAGGCCGGCTCGTAGATCGCGACGCGGATGCGCCGGATCGCGTCGAGGTCGCCGGCGACCTTGGGCCGCGCCGCGAACAGATCGACGAGCGACTGGAGCGCCCCGGCCGACTGGTGCTCGTAGAGCCCGAGCTTGAAGTGCATCGCATGGATCGCGAAAGCGTCGCCGCTCACGCCGAGCTCGAGATCGAACGGGCTCTGGCCATCGGGGCAGGGCTCGTTGAGCCGGTAGATCGCGAGCGGATTGCGGAACACGTCGCGCGGCCCCACGAACCCGGCCAGCGCCCGCTGGGCACTCTTCACCGCCGCCTCGGCGGCGAGGGCGGCCGATGCCCCCTTCGAGTCGGAGAGCTGATGGCCCGCACGGATCGCCCGGAAGGGCACGTAGTGGGCCACGGCCATGCCGATCGCCGACTCGATCTGGTCTTCCGTGCCGCCGAGGGCGGCGGCGTAGGCCGCGGCGCTCGCCACCGCGCCGTGATGGACGTGGTCG
>JBJSZP010000370.1:0-4490 GCA_046090365.1 Planctomycetia bacterium | reverse complement strand
GAGCAGCTGCACCTCGATGTGCCGGGCCCGCTGGATGAACTTTTCGACGAACACGGCTGCGCTGCCGAAGGCCGTCTTGCTTTCGCGCTGGGCGCTTTCGAGGGCCACGGCGAGTTCGTCCTCGCCGCGCACCACCCGCATGCCGCGGCCGCCGCCGCCATGGGCCGCCTTGAGGATCACCGGCCAGCCGAGGTCCTTGGCGATCGCGAGGGCATCGGCCGCGCTCGTGACCGGCTTCGGGCTCCCGGCGAGAATCGGCACGCCGGCCCGCTTGGCCAGATCGCGGGCTGCCGTCTTGTCGCCGAGCATCTCGAGCAGCTCGACCCGCGGGCCCACGAACGTGATGCCCGCCTTCGCGCAGGCGGCGGCGAATGCGGGGTTTTCCGAAAGGAAGCCGTAGCCCGGATGGATCGCATCGACACCGTGGTTCTTGGCGAGCGCGACGATCGCCTCGATGTCGAGATAGCTGCGGAGCGGCTCGCCCGGCCTGCCCACGAGATAGGCTTCATCGGCCTTGAAGCGATGGAGCGCGAAGCGGTCTTCATGGGCGTAGATCGCGACGGTGCGGATGCCGAGCTCGTGGGCGGAGCGGAAGACGCGGATCGCGATCTCGCTGCGGTTGGCGACGAGCAGTTTCGTGATGGGACGCATGGCGGCTGGCGACAGGGCTTTCGGGGGCGGACGAGCGTTGAAACGAGCCGCAATCGTACCTGTTTCACCCTCCGCGGACAGGCCCGCACGTCAGCCCGGCGGGGGGGCCGACTCGTCGGCGTAGGTGGGCCGCAGATAGTCGGGCACGAGCGCCGCCGGCGCGTCGGATTCGCCGGCCGCGTGCAATCGCTCCGCCAGGTCCGCGGCGTCGGCTGCCGTCGGCCGCCAGGCCTCGGGTGGCGCCACGCGGAGGTCGGCACGGGCTGCGAGCAAGGCGCCGGCGTGGGCGAGACCGGGGCCGGAGACGAGCGCACGCTGCGGAAGGTTTGCGATCCAGGCGGCCGCTGCGACGAGGCGCGGCGTCGAGAGCCCATATCCCGAGGGCATGTCGGCAGCAGGCGAGGCTTCCGCCACGAAGAGTTCACCGCGGCCGGCGTCGTACGCGAGATGCAGCGTGTCGGGCGTCGCGTCCATGAGCTTTGCCGTACGCCGGGCGATCAACGCAAACCCCGACACGCCGACGAGCGTCGCTCCGGCAGCCCATGCGATCGCCTTCGCCGTGACGAGCCCGACACGCAGCCCGGTGAACGACCCGGGCCCGCGCACGACGCCGACGAGCTGCACGTCGCCGACCTTCCAGCCGAGGCCTCGTGCCGCTTCGTCGAGTGCGGTGGCGATCCGCCGCGCGTGCTCTCCCGCGATCGGCAGTTGGATCTCGATCGTGCGGCCCTTCGCGGTCGCGGCCACGGAGCCGGCCGCCAGGCTCGTGTCGATGGCAAGGGTTCTCATGGCCGGCAAGGGTTATCCTTGACCATGGTTTCCGGCGTCCGTAGAGTCAGATTTTCGAGCATTCCCATCCGTCCGGAAAAATGGTCCGCCGGATCCAAACTGGATCCACGGTCGCAGGGTCGAACGAGTGAAGCGGGCCATCATCAGCGACATCCACGGCAACCTCGAGGCGCTCGAGGCTGTGCTCGAGGATATCGGCCGCCAGCAGGTCGACGCCATCTACTGTCTGGGCGACATCGTCGGCTATGGGCCGAATCCATGCGAGTGCGTGCAGCTCGTGCGGCAGAAATGCGAGGTCGTGATCCTCGGCAACCATGACCAGGGCGCCCTGTTCGACCCCGATGGCTTCAACGTGGGCGCCGAGCGGGCGATCCGCTGGACGCGGGCCCAGCTCGAGCAGCACGACCGGCTGCCGCGCCATGCCGCCGACCCGCTCTCGGACTTCCTCGGCGAGCTGCCCCGGAATCATCTGGACGGCGAGTTTCTCTTCGTGCATGGCTCGGCCCGGCGGCCGCTCGACGAATACGTGTTCCCCGAGGACATCTACAACCCGCTCAAGATGGAGCATATCTTCGAGCTCGTCGGCCGCTACTGCCTGCAGGGGCACACGCACATTCCCGGCGTGTTCACCGAAGCGCCCGAGTTCATCTCGCCAAGCATCCCCGCGGGGGCGGCGGAGTGCCGGCTGCCACTGCCGCCCGGCAAGGCGATGGTGAACGTGGGCTCGGTCGGCCAACCGCGCGACGGCGACCGGCGGGCCTGTTACGCGATCCTCGAAGATGGCGGCGTGCGTTTTCGCCGGATCGACTATCCCTTCGATGTCACGTGCCGGAAGATCCACGCAATCGCCGATCTCGACAACTTCCTCGGCGATCGGCTCACGCAGGGGCGATAGGTTTTCACCGCAGCCGGCTATACTGGCGGTTTTCGCCCGCATCGCCCGTTCGTCTCGCCCCCCTTTCGTCTCGTCGTAGGACACCCGCTTCGTGGAACGTCGGTACATCCAGTTCGCGCTGATCTCGTTCGCCATTCTCTTCGGCAGCCAGGCCCTTCAGGCGGTGCTGTTTCCCAGGAAGCCGGCCGTGAAGCCCGCTGGCGAGGCAGGGGCCCAGCCAGCAGACGCGACCGTCGCCGACCGTTCACCGCCAGCGGCGGCTGATTCGGGCGACGGCTCCGATTCCGCCGCGACTGAGGCTTCCCTTCCCGCCGAGCCCGGCCCCGCTGCACCGCGGGCCCGGCGCACGCTCGGCTCGCTCGATCCCGACGCCCCGGCTCAGATGCTCATCACGCTCACCAGCCGAGGTGCGGCCGTCGAGCGGATCGAACTCGCCGGCCGGCGGTTCCACGACCAGGACGACTGGTCGGGTTATCTCGGGCATCTCGCCGTCGCCGAGGCCGACGGCGGCTGCCGCGTGGGCGTCGTGGGCGCCGGCACGCCCGCCGAGGTGGCCGGCATCCTGGCCGGCGACGTGATCGTGCAGGTCGATGGTGTCGCCACCCCCGATGTGGCTGCGCTCGCGAAGGCGCTGCGGGGCACCAAGGCCGGCCAGACGGTGGCGATCGAGATCCAACGCGGCGGTGCACCGCGTACCGTCGAGGCCGCGCTCGTGCGTAGGCCGCTCGAGGTGGTGCGGCCGGAATACAAAACGGCGCCGGTCGACGATCCCGATGGCCTGCCACACGACCCGCTCTCGTTTCGCCTCTCGCTCGAAGCTCGCGACGGCAAGCGCCGCAGCGAGCCGCTCGCCGAGATCCCGGGGCTCGAGCTCGCCGACCGCGACTGGACGATCGACCCGGCGAGCGACGCCGCGCGGGTGCGGTTCACCACCCGGCTGCCCAACGGCCTCGAGGTGGCGAAGACCTACCGGCTCGTCGCCGCGCCGGGCGGGCCCGGCTACACGCTCGAGCTCACGCTCGAATTCGTCTCGAACGGCAGGGAATCGACGATCACCTACGCCCTCGACGGGCCCACCGGCCTGCCCACCGAGGGCTGGTGGTACACCGCGCGGGTGGCCCGCGACTGGGGCACGCTCGGCGTCCGCGACGTGGCCCTGCGGTTCGCCGGAGAGCAGAGCACGCTCGTGAGCGGCCTCAAGATCGCCGACGCCGCGCTCGACCACCCGGCCACCGCCGTGCGCGACGGCAAGCCGCTCTCGTTTGCCGGCGTCGACGCGCTGTACTTCGCGTCGGCCCTGATCCCGGCGACCACGGGGCCCGAGGCGCCCGCGCTCGAGGAGGTGCGGCCGCTCGTGGTGGGCGACGTGCCCCCCGCCGCCCGCCGCAAGCTCGTCGACGTCACCTGCCGGCTCGTGTCGCGGCCGCTCACGCTCGCCGCCGACGTGCCCGCCGTGCACCGCTACGAGATCTTCGCGGGCCCCAAGCGGCCGGAGCTGCTCGCATCGTTCGGCGCGGAAGGCGCGCGAATGGACGACCTCGTCTATTTCGGATGGTTCGGCTGGGTGGCCCGCCCGATGATCGCGATCCTGCACGCGATCCACGCCGTGATCGGCAACTACGGCCTCGCGATCCTCCTCCTCACGGCGATCGTCCGCGGGGCGATGTTCCCCATCAGCCGCAAGCAGGCGATCTCGTCGCAGAAGATGCAGGTCTTGCAGCCGGAGATGAAGGCGATCGCCGAGAAATACAAGAACGACGCCGAGAAGCGCACAAAGGCCACGCAGGAACTGTGGCGCAAGCACGACTACAACCCGATGGGCGGCTGCCTGCTCGTGTTCATCCAGATCCCGATCTTCATGGGGCTCTATCGCTCCCTCGCGACCGACGTGGAGCTCCGCCAGGCGCCGCTCTTCTCGTCGGCCATCCGCTGGTGCTCGAACCTCGCCGCCCCCGACATGCTCTGGGACTGGTCGCAGGTGCTCCCCGCCTTCCTCACGGCCCCCGAAGGCTGGCTCGGCCCGTTCCTCAACCTCTTCCCGCTGGCCACGATCGGCCTCTTTCTCTGGCAGCAGAAGCTGTTCATGCCGCCGGCCCTCGACGAGCAGGCGCAGATGCAGCAGCAGGTGATGAAGTACATGATGTTTTTCATGGCC
>JBJSZP010000369.1:0-2707 GCA_046090365.1 Planctomycetia bacterium | reverse complement strand
CGAGCGTGATCCGGCCGCGGTTGAGGCCATGCCAGATGATCCGCATCGCGTCGGGCCCGTCGCGGCCCACCGGGGCCGGGAGCAGATGGGCTTCGGTGAGCGGGAAGCGGTCGAATTCGAGCGCCGCGTTGTGGGCGTGCTTGAGCGGATGGAGCGCGTAGTGGCGGAGGTGGAACGAAGGCGTGTCGGACTCGGGCAGGCGCACGAGCGCCACGGCGGGCCGGCCGTCGTGGAGGGCGAGGAGTTTCACGAGCCGGCCGTAGATCGCCCCGGTGATGAACATCTTCGTGCCGCTCACGGCGAGGCCGGAGGGCGTGCGCTCGATCGTGGTGGAGATCGACGCCAGATCGCAGCCGGCATCGGGCTCGGTGGCCCCGAAGATCGAGAGCGGCCGCCCCTGGGCGAGGCCGGGGAGATGGCGGGCCTGCTGGTCGGGCGAGCCGAAGGCCGCGACGGCCGAGACCGCGCCGATCGACGAATGCACCGAGAGCAGGCCGGCAGCGGTCGGCACGCGGGTGGCCACGTGCGTGATCGCGCGGGCGAGGTCGAGCATCGAGGCACCCGCGCCGCCGAATGCCTCGGGCACCGCGAGGCCCCACAGGCCGACGTCGCCGAGCGCCGCTTCGGCGGCTGCCGCGAACAGGCCGGAAGGCGCCCGCGGCGCGTCGGCGAGCGGCGCCGGCTTGGCCGACGGCGGCAGCGGCTCGTAGAGCAGATTGTCGGCACGCAGCGCGTCGATCGCGCGGTCGGTGTGCTCGAGGATCGCGGCGATCGCGTCGCGGAGGGGCGCGGCGGAGGCTGTGGCGGATGCGGCGAATCCGCCGTCGGCGGCCTGCCAGAGGGCGGAGGCGAGCGGGTGCGGCGCGAACACGGGCGGGACTGATGCGGCCGCGCCATCGGGCTTTCGGCCACCGGGCACGTCGGCCATCCACGCGGGCGGCATGGGCTCCGCCGCCGCAGCGACGACGAATGAAAAATGGTCGGCGATCGCGGGCCGCTTGAGCTTGAAGGCCGGCGTCGCCTCGCCGTGCGCGGCGTCGAACGGCCGGCCCACGAACGCTGCCCGGCGCACCCGCCAGGCCCGCGGCAGGTGCGCCTGCCGCTTCGCGAGCCGCCGCGCGAGCCAGCGCAGGAGCCGCGGATGCGCGAGCGCCTGCCGCCGGCTGAACACGCGGAGCCCGAGCCGCCGCACCGCCGCCCGCACGACGTCGGGCTCCGGCACGACGAGGGCGACGGGCGCCGCGAGCCCCGCCCCGAGCACGCAGACCTGCGCCACGGCCGGATCCTCGGCGAGCGCCCGCTCCACCTCGGCAGGCGGCACCTTCGCCCCGGTCGAGAGCACGAGCGTGTCGACCACGCGGCCGGTGATCGTGAGATGCCCCGCGGCGTCGAGCGTCCCCATGTCGCCCGTTTCGAGCCAGCCGTCGTGCGTGGCGGGCCGGGGCGATGCCGCGCCCGGGTCGAGCACCGCGAGCGCCGTGCTCGGCGAGCGCACGCACACCTGCCCGCGGGCGTCGAACCTAACCTCGACGCCGGGCAGTGGCGGGCCGACGGTGCCCGTGCGCGCGATGCGGGGATTCGCGAGCGCCACCACCGGCCCCGCCTCGGCGAGGCCGTAGCCCTGCACGAGCGGCACGCCTTGGGCGGCAAAGGCCGCAGCCGTGCGGTCTTTGAGCGGCGCGCCGCCCGACACGCACACCCGCACCTGGCCGCCGAGCGCGGCGGCGAGATCGGGGATCCGGCCGGCCGCCACGCCCGCCGCGAGCCGCTCGAAGAACGCCGGCACGCCGAGGATCACGGTCGGGGAAACGCGGCGACAGGCATCGAGGACGCGCTGCCGATCGGACACGACGCACAGCGTTGCGCCGCGGACGAGCGCCGTGTAGAGGTCGCCGACCCGCGCATAGGCATGGCTCAACGGCAGCCACGACAGCCGCACGTCGCGCGGGTCGTCGAGGAACACGCCGCTCGACGCCGTGGCGTTCCAGGCGAGCGCCCGCTGCGAGTGGACGACCGCCCGTGGCCGGCCCGTCGTGCCCGACGAGAGGAAGATCGCGGCGGCCGCATCGGGATCGCACGCGGCAGCCCGCGCGGCGAGCGACTCGAGGACGGCCGCGCGGTCGAGCGTGGGCGACGCCCTGTTTTCGCCGGGCGTGTGCTCCACGATCGCCTGCGGGGCGAGCCACCTCAGTTGCTCGGCGATTTCGGTGGCGGATTCCTCGGATTGGAGCGCGATATGCACGACGCCCGTGAGCAGGCAGGCGAGGTCGACGATGATCCACTCTGCCGAATGCGGGCCAGCATGCGCGAGCCGATCACCGCGGACCAGGCCGCTAGCCTCGATGACGCCCGCGTAGTCGAGCGCGGCGGCGAGCACTTCGCCCCAGGTCATCTGAATCCCGATTTCCGCGGCCCAGGACTGCGGGAAGGGTTGCCCGTGTCCTCGAGCGGGCTGTGGGAGCGAGCGCAGCCAGGGATGGCGAAGCGAAGCGGACACGCAGTGAGCGGAGGCCTGGAGGGCCGGAGCGAACGTCCGGCGAGAGGGCATGGGCAACCCTGACCCACTCGGACGGGCGAACGTGTCGTCCGATCGGTGTGACGTGATGGACTTCGTCTGAAAAGGAATGACGAGTGCCGGCCGGTCGAAGGCGTCGAGGGCGCGGGCGTGGAGCAGGTCGACGAGCGACGCGGCTGCGGCCGGCGGTGC
>JBJSZP010000368.1:0-2019 GCA_046090365.1 Planctomycetia bacterium | reverse complement strand
GCGACGAGGCACGGTCTCACCGCCGGCTGCGTGCTCGCGGGCTACCACGACGAGGCCCGGCTGCTCGCCGCCCGGCCGCGGTTCGTGTGGCGCGAGCAGGCCGACTGGGCGGCGTTTTTCGCCCCGCGGCCCGTGCAGCCGGCGCGCACGCCGCGGGACCATCCCGTGGCCACGGTGGGCGCCCTGATCTCGAACCCCGAGGGCAAGGTGTTGCTCGTGCTCACGCACAAGTGGAGCCACACCTACGGCATCCCGGGCGGCAAGATCGAGAAGGGGGAGGATACGGAGACCGCGCTCCGCCGCGAGATTCGCGAGGAGACGGGCCTCGCGATCTCCGACGTGAAGTTCGTGCTCGTGCAGGACTGCATCGACCCGCCGGAGTTCTACGTGCCCAAGAGCCACTTCCTCCTCTTCAACTACACGGCGCGGACGCGCGGCACGAAGGTGCGGCTCAACGACGAGGCGGCCTCCGCCCTGTGGATCGACCCGCGGCAGGCCCTCGCCTTGCACTTGAACCAGCCGACGCGGACACTCATCGAGACGGTCCTCTCGCGCCCCTCGCCCAGCCCCGCCTGAGCCCACCCCGATGCCCGTAGCCCTCGTCACCGGTGGTGGTGTCCGCATCGGCCGCGCGATCGTGCTCGCGCTCGGCCGCGCGGGCTACGACGTGGTCGTGCATGCCAACCGCTCGGTGGCCGAGGCGGAGGGCGTGGTGCGGCAGCTGGCCACGCTCGGCCGGCAGGGCAGGGTGGAGCAGGCCGACCTCGCATCGCCCGAGGGGCCCGGCCGGCTCGCCGCCCGGCTCGACCGCCTCGACCTGCTCGTCAACAACGCCGCCGCCTACGAACATGCTGCGTTTCGCGAGATCGCACCGGCCCAGCTCGACCGGATGCTCGCCGTCAACGTGCGGGCGCCGTTCCTCCTCACGCAGGCGGTGCTGCCCCTGCTCGAGGCCTCGGGGCGGGGGGCGGTCGTCAACATCACCGACATCGCCGTGAGCCGGGCCTATTCGCCGACGCACCACTTCGCCCACTACATCGCGTCGAAGGCCGCGCTCGAGCAGCTCACGCGGGCGCTCGCGCTCGAACTCGGGCCGAAGGTGCGGGTCAACGCCGTGGCCCCCGGGCCGGTGGCGATCGCCCCGGAGACGACGCCCGCCCAGCGGGCCGACATGCTCGCCCGGCTGCCGCTCGGCCGCGAGGGCAGCCCCGACGACGTGGCCGAGGCGGTGGTGTATCTCGCCGGGGCCGCCTACGTCACCGGGCAGACGATCCGCGTGTGTGGAGGCTTGAGCGTCGCATGATCTTCCGCAGGGAATACGACAGGCTCGCGCTCCGCGGCATGCGGTTTGACTGCATCATCGGGGTGTTCGACCACGAGCGGACGACGCCGCAGCCGGTGGAGCTCGACGTCGTGATGCACTTCGACATCCGCCGCGCGGCCCACGAGGGCGCCATCGCCCACACGATCGACTACGGCCGCGTGCTCGGCGAGCTGCGGTTCATCCTCGTGGCGGCCCGGTTTCTGCTCCTCGAATCGGCCGCCGAGGCGCTCGCCGCCTGGCTGCTCATGCCCCCGAGCCTCGACGTGCCGCGGCCGCAGGTGGAGGAAGTGCAGGTGAAGCTCGCGAAGCCGCGGGCCCTCGCCGGCCGGGCCGTGCCCGAGATCACGATCCACCGCCGCCGCTCCGACTTTCCACCGAACCTGGAAGTAAAGCCGTTCGGGTTTGTCGACGTGGTGTTCGAGAGCCCCGAGTGCGGCGTGTATCGGGAGCGGATCAGCCCGCGGAGCATCCTCCCGACGCACATCCACCGGCATCTCGACGAGATGGAGCTCGCCCTCGGCGGCGGGCTTCTCCTCCAGGGCAAGCCCGTGGCCGCGGGCGTGGCCCACGAGTGGCCGCGCGGTCACGCCCATCGCTGGGAAAATCCCACCGACGTCGAGCAGAGCTTCCTGTGCGTGGATCGGCCCAAGTTCATCCACACCGACGAGGTCGAGGTGAGCGTGCCGGTCGCCGAG
>JBJSZP010000367.1:0-6158 GCA_046090365.1 Planctomycetia bacterium | reverse complement strand
CGCACGCGGCTGCTCGAGGTGTTTCCCGAGAAGCAGGCCGACGTTCTCGCCCACGTTGTCATCGAAGCCCACGACGATCTCGTGACCCAAGCCGACTTCCACAAACTGACCGGCGTCGTCGCCGATCTGGCCAACGCGGTCACCGACCTCGCCGAATCCCAGAAAGACCTCGCCGAGGCCCAGAAGCGCACTGAACTGCGCGTCGAGGAGCTCGCCGAGGCCCAGAAGCGCACGGAAATCGCCGTGGCCGACCTCGCTCGGCAGGTGGGCGGACTCTCGAACAACCTCGGGGGCAGCCTCGAAGACTTCGCCTGCGACCTCGTGCCCGAGATCCTCGAAAAGCACTGGCGGCTCGCAGTCGCTTCCGCCCAGCCCGAGGAGATCGAAACCAGCCGCGGTCCCTACGAGGTCGATCTGGTGGTGCGCGGCACGATCGATCACCATCCTGTGATCGTGGTGTGCGAGGTGAAGACTGCCGTGAGCGCGACGGAAGTGACGCGGTTCATGAGGATCGTCGAAAGCCTGCGAGCCGCCCGCCCGGATGAGGATATCCGCGCCTTGTTCTTCGGCTACCGGGCCGACCGCAAGGCCCGAGATGAGATCGTGCAGGCAGGCGCCGCGATGGTGTTTACCCGCGGCGTCATGATCCCCGCCGCGTAGGACAGGCGAGACGCCTGCCCTACGGATCCTGCGCGGATGTCCGATCGAGCGGCAGGGAGCGGAAATGCGACTGCAGGCAGAGCGTGGCACACGCCGTCGCCCACACGCGGTCGGCCCCGCCGCCGAAGATGCCCGGATCCCAACTGCCGGCCAGCTCCCCCTCCTGCACCTGGTTGGCGGTGAGAAATGATCGCAGGGCCGCATTCCAGATGTCGTATCGCTCCCCCTCCGCGTTGCGCAGCACCTCCCCCGCCACCACGAAGAAGAGCGGCGACTTGGCGGTGCGGACGGCGCCCACGGCGGGAGCATGGCCCGCAAGATAGTCGCAGCCCGCCGCCATCTCCGGGGCGTCGCTTCGTCGGCCAGCCACCTGCAGTGCCAGCAGACACATGGCCGTCACCTCGGCGTCGGCCGGA
Source organism: Planctomycetia bacterium (assembly GCA_046090365.1). Lineage (GTDB taxonomy): Bacteria > Planctomycetota > Planctomycetia > Pirellulales > UBA1268 > RGVT01. The sequence continues at coordinate 5,082 of JBJSZP010000367.1, read as the reverse complement.
AGCGCAGCCGCGCCAGAAAACTGCGAGCCGGGTGGCGAATCGGGCGTGCGGCAGGTCTCGAGGTGTTTTGCCGCCTTCCGCAGGGGCCCGCCCGCGGTGCCGATGCCACACACCCGGGCCGCCTGGAGCGCCATCACCGCGAGGGCCGTGTCGCGGGCGGTGTTGCCCCCATCCACGGCCCACTCACCTTTCTTTCCCTGAAACTGTGCCAAACGGTCGACGGCCAGCCTCGCACGGGTCTTCAGGTCGTCGTTGTCCGACAATGCAAATGCCTCGCTGAACGCCATCAGGCCGAGCAGGTGCGCATCCATCGTGCCGCCGATGGCCCCCGCTTGGTCGCCCTTCTCGGGCTGATTCTTGCCGAGAAACACGAGTCCCTTTTTCACGACGTCGGGATAGGGCTCCATGTCGGGCTCCCGGGCCGACGACGGCTCGAATGTGAGCCCCTCGGCGAGAAACGGGAGCAACGCCATCGCCGTCACGGCGACCGCACCGTTTGCCCCGGTCGCAGCGTCGCCAGCAGCAGCCTCCCACTCCCCGGCGTCCGTCTGTCGCGACGCCAACCACCGCAAGGCCCGCCTCACGGCCGGGCCGGAGTCATCCGTGGCCCCGTAGAATCGGGCCAGCGCCTGCCGCGCCGCCGGGGCGCGGCGGGCCGCCACGCCGCCGGGGCGGATCCGCTGTGGCGAATCGGCAAACGCATCAGCCGGAGGAATCTCCCGAGGGGTGTCGCCGAGCACCCGCACCGCCACCAATCCCGTCGCGAGCAGATGGCCGGCGGAAGCCCGCACGGGCACGATCGCCACACCCTCGGAAGCCGATTCCTCCGCGCTGAACGTCACGGAGCCACTCTCCGCCTGCAGCGTGAGGCTCGAAGGCGAGGCATGCGTGCCCTCGGGGAGCGGCCCGAACGTGATCGACACCGGCCCGGTGTGGCCCGCCCGCTTCAGCACGAGCGCTTGTTCCCGCGTCTCCCCGCGCCGGAGCGCGATCGACACCACACCGTCGAGAGAGAACGGCTGCCGCACGATCTGCACGGGCAGCTCGATGCTCATCGCGCGGCCATACGATGTCCACGCCAGCATGCATGCGGCCGGTCCCTCCGAGGCATCCCGGGCGGCGGTGATCTTCACCAACACCTCCGACTGGTCGGGGGCCACCGTCGAGCCTTCCACCATGATCGCCTCGGAGGACGACGCAGCCTCGAAGTCGACCGCCCCCTCGAAGCCATGCCGGTCGACGGGCACGCTCCAGACCGCGCTCGTGGCCGGCTGGATGAGGAAGGGCGGCTGCGGGCGAACCTCGACCCTCGACACGCGCGGCACCCGGAGTTTCCAGCTTCTGTCTCTGATTTTGTCGCCGACCGCGACTGTCACCTTCGCCAGGTGATCGATGTCGACGTCTCCGAGCGTGGCGTCGGCCGACACGGTGATCTCGATCCTGGTCGTGCCTTCGGCCTCGCTGGCCGGCCCCACGGTGGCCGTGATCCCCGCCGGCAGGTCGGCAACCTGCGCCGTGATCGCACCTTCGTTGCCCTTGCGATCCACGACCACGACCGCCGACTTCTCTTCGCCCGGCGCAAGTGCCACGGCCGCGATGGAGTGCACCTCGACGGGCTTCTCCTGCTGCAGCGGCGGGGCTGCAGGCCCCCGGGCTTCCACCACGGCTTTCGGTGGCGCCTGTGCCCCGCAGCCCGCCCCGGCCACCAGCACGAGCGCAAGCACGCCCGTCGCCACGGTGATGCCGGGGGACACCATCATCGAAACGCTCCTCGATCGATCACACGGGGGAGTGGTCGCCAGTGATTTCTTACTACAACTGGCTCCTGCATGGCCACCCGCGTGATTGGCGGCCGCGCTGCGAGGCCCGGGAAACGGCCCTCTCGCCGCCGGGCAGGACGCGACTAGAGTGGTTGCGTGCCCACCCTCCTCTCCCAGCCCCGCCTCGGGATCGATGTCGGCGACGTCCGCGACCGGCTCGTCGCCCACCGTCTCTATGCGCTCGTGAACTCCCCGGCCCGGCTGAGGCGGTTCATGGAGCACCACGTGTTCGCCGTGTGGGACTTCCAGTGCCTGCTCAACGCCCTGCAGCGGAAGCTCACCTGCACCACGGCCCTCTGGCTCCCCACGCCCGACCGCGAGGCCCGCCGGCTCGTCAACGAGATCGTGCTCGACGAGGAGTCGGACGAGCTCCCCGAGGGCGGCTACGCCTCCCACTTCGAACTCTATGTCGAGAGCATGGAGGCGGCCGGAGCCGACACGCGGCCCGTGAAGGCCCTGCTCGAGGCGCTCGCCGCCGGGCCCACGCTTGTCGACGCGCTCTTCGCGGCCCGCGTGCCCCCCGCCGCGGCCCGGTTTGTGCGGACCACGTTCGACGTGATCGAATCCGACTCCACGGCGGCGATCGCGGCGGCGTTTACATTCGGCCGCGAGGACGTGATCCCCGACATGTTTCGCCATCTGGTCGGCTCGCTGGCGGAGCACGACCCGGCCTCGTGGGGCCGGTTTCGCTACTACCTCGAGCGGCACATCGCCCACGACGACGCCAAGCACGCCCCGATCTGCCGCCGGATCGTGGCCAGCCTGTGCGGCGACGATCCGGCCGCGTGGGCCGAGGCGTCGCGCACGGCGCGAAACTGCCTCGAGGCCCGCATCGCCCTCTGGGATGCGATCGCCGACGCGATCTGACGTCAGGCGAGGATGCCCTTCACCAGGTGGCCGTGGACGTCGGTGAGCCGATAGTCGCGGCCCTGGAAGCGGTAGGTGAGCTTCGTGTGGTCGAAGCCGAGGAGGTGGAGCAGCGTGGCGTTGAGATCGTGCACGTGCACCGGATCCTCGATCACGTTGAAGCCGAAGTCGTCGGTCTTGCCGTGCACGTGGCCCGCCTTGATGCCGCCGCCGGCCAGCCACATCGAGAAGGCGCGGTTGTGGTGGTCGCGGCCGTCGTTGCCCCCCTGCACCATCGGCGTGCGGCCGAATTCGCCGCCCCAGATCACGATCGTGTCGTCCAGGAGGCCCCGCTCCTTGAGATCGGCCACGAGCGCGGCCGAAGCCTTCTGCGTGTCATCGCAATTTTGCTTGACGGCCTTCGTCAGATTGCCGTGCTGATCCCAGGCCTCGTGGAAGAGCTGCACAAACCGCACGCCCCGCTCGAGCAGCCGTCGGGCGAGCAGGCAGTTGCGGGCGTAGCCGGGCTGGGAAGGGTCGGTGATGCCGTAGCGGGCGAGCGTTTCCTTCGGCTCGTCGGCCAGGTTCATGAGTTCGGGCGCGCTCTGCTGGAGCTTGTAGGCGAGCTCGTAGGCCTGGATCCGGCCGGCGATCTCGGGATCGCCGAACCGGCCGAGAGCCATGCCGTTGAGCCGATTGAGCGTGTCGAGCGAGGCCCGCTGCGTTTCGCGGTCGATCCCCTTCTGATTCGAGAGGTAGAGCACCGTGTCGCCGCTGCCCCGCAGCGGGATGCCACCGTAGGCCGTGGGGAGGAAGCCCGCGCCGTAGTTGCTCGCGCCGCCGCTCGTGCCCTTGGCGCTCGTGAGCACCACGAAGCCGGGAAGATCCTCCGCCTCGCTGCCGAGGCCGTAGAGCGTCCAGGCGCCGAAGCTCGGCCGGCCAAACTGCTGCGAGCCCGTGTTCATCAGCACCTGCGCCGGGGCGTGGTTCACGGCGTCGGTCTGCATCGAGCGGATGAGGCAGATGTCGTCGGCGATCGCGCCGATGTGCGGCACGAGCTCGCTCATCTCGATGCCCGCCTTGCCGTAATTCTGAAACTTGTATTTGGGGCCGAGGAGCGCCGAATTCGGATTGATGAACGCGGCCCGGTAGCCCTTGAGGAGGTCGGCCGGCGGGAGCTTGCCGTCGTTCTTGGCGAGCTCCGGCTTCCAGTCGAAGAGCTCGAGGTGGCTCGGGGCCCCAGCCTGAAACATGTAGATCACCCGCTTCGCCTTCGGGGCGTAGTGCGGAGGCTTCACGGCCAGGGGCGACGGGGGCGCGAGGCCGGCCACCGATTCCCGCGCGGCGAGCGCCCCGGCGGCGATGCCCGCCAGGCCGATCCCGCAGTCGCCGAAGAACCAGCGGCGCGAGAGGAGCCGGGCCCGGGCTTCGTGGATGTGGCGATCAAGCGTCATGACACACCTCGGGGTTCAATTCTTCGTGACGGTTTCGTCGAGGTTCAAAAGCACGCGCGACATGAGCGTCCACGCGGCGGCGTCTTGCGGCGTGGTGCCCGGCGGCAGCGTGGGGAGCGCGTCGGGCTTGCCCGTGGCGATCTCGCGGGGGTCGAGCCAGCCGTCGGCGATCCGCTTCCGCTGGGCCGCGAGGAACGCGAGCAGCTCCCGTTTCTCATCGGCCGTGGGATGCCGAGCCGTGCACAGAAAGAAGGCCCGCTCCACCCGGGCGGCGTCGTCGGCGCCGCCCTCTTTGAGCGTGCGGAGGGCGAGGCCCTGCGCCGCCTCCACGAAGATCGGCTCGTTGAGCCCCGTGAGGGCCGCCAGCGGCGTGTTGCTCCGCAGCCGGCGGGCACAGGAGATGTCGCCATTGGGCGCGTCGAAGTTTCCGAGCGTCGGATCGGGCATCGACCGGCGCCGAAACGTGTAGAGCGAGCGGCGGTAGCGATCGGGCCCCTGCGCCTCGGGCCAGGCGATCTGCACGTAGTTGAACTCGAGCACGTTCTTCGGCACCGGCGGGTAGACGCTCGGGCCGCCCATCCTGTCGGTGAGCAGGCCCGACACGGAGAGCACGAGGTCGCGCACCACCTCGGCATCGGGGCGAAACCGCGGGCCGCGGGCGAGGAGGCGGTTATTTGGATCCTTGGTGATCGCCTCGGCCGATGCCACCGACGACCGCCGATATGTGTCGCTCATAACGATCTGCCGGATCGCCTCCTTCTGGCTCCAGCCCTTCTCCATGAAGTCGACGGCCAGCCAGTCGAGCAGGTCGCGATGCTCTGGGACGGGGGCGCGCGTGCCGAAGTCGTCGGGCGTCTCCACCAGGCCTTGGCCAAAGAGCGTCTGCCAGAGGCGGTTCACGGCCACGCGGGCCGAGAGCGGCGAACGGGGATCGACGAGCCACTTCGCGAAGGCCAGCCGCG
>JBJSZP010000366.1:0-3406 GCA_046090365.1 Planctomycetia bacterium | reverse complement strand
GCCCACGTGCGGGCCACGCCGCCGCTCACCCACCGGTCGCCGCTCACGGCTGGCGGCTGCGACGCCGTGGTCCGGATCGGTGATGCTGCGGCCTATGTCGAGCCGTTCACGGGCGAGGGCATCGGCTGGGCGCTCGCGAGCGCCCGCGTGTTCACCGATGCCGCCGCCGCGACGGCCTGCCCGGCCGCGTGCGCTGCCCGCTACCAGTCAGACCACGGCCGGCTGTTCACCCGCCAGCATGCCCGCTGCCTCGGCGTGGCCCGCGCCGTCCGGCATCCGCGGCTCCTCGCGAACGCGGTACGGATCGCGCGCGTGGCTCCGCGGGTGGCGGCAGGCGTGCTGCCGTGGCTCGTCGGCGCGGGGAGGCTGCCGTGAGCCTCACCATTCTCGGCCTCGGCACGGCGACCCCGCCGCGGAGCATCGCCCAGGCCGACGCCGCCACGCTCGCGGCCGGGTTCAACAACGCCGAGCCGGGTCGCGAGCGCACGCTCACCGCCATCTACCGGCAGACACGCATCAAGAGCCGGGGGTCGGTGCTCCTCGAGGAGCCCGACCTCGAACCCTTCTCGCAGAGCTTCTATCCACCGGCGGGCGACGCCGACGATGCCGGCCCCACCACCGCGGCACGGATGGACCGCTACCGCGAGGCGTCTGCACCACTCGCGATCGAGGCGGCCCGGTCGGCGCTCGAGGCCGGCGCCGTCGCCCCCGCCGCGATCACGCACCTCGTCACCTGCTCGTGCACGGGGTTTGCGAATCCCGGCCTCGACCTCGACGTCGTGGCGGCGCTCGGGCTTCCGGTGGGCGTGCAGCGGACGCACGTCGGGTTCATGGGCTGCCACGGGGCATTCAATGCCCTACGAGTGGCCGACGCCTTCGCCACGGCCGATCCGGAGGCGACCGTGCTGGTGGTCTGTGTCGAACTCTGCAGCCTGCACTTTCAATACGGCCACCGTCCAGATTCCGTGGTGGCCAACAGCATCTTCGCCGACGGGGCGGGGGCGATCGTGGGCGTCGGCCCGGGCCACACGCGGGCTGCCGAGGCCGGGCGGTGGCGGATCATCGGCCAGGCGTCGCGGATCCTGCCGGCATCGGCCGACCAGATGGGGTGGCTGATCGGCGACCACGGCTTCGAGATGTCGCTCTCGGCCCAGGTGCCCGACACCATCCGCCGGCATATCGACGGCGTCGTGGCCGATGGCCTGGCCCGGGTCGGGCTCACGCAGGCCGACGTGCCGACGTGGGCCGTGCATCCCGGCGGGCCGCGCGTGCTCTCGAGCGTCGCGGAGGCGCTCGCCCTCGTGCCGGGGTCGCTCGATGCCTCCCACCACGTGCTTGCCGCGCATGGCAACATGTCGAGCGCCACGATCCTGTTCATCCTCGAGCGGCTGATGGCGGCAGGGGCGCCAACGCCGTGCGTGGCCCTTGCCTTCGGCCCGGGCCTGACCGCTGAAATGGCCGTGTTCGGCTGTTCGTAGGTGCAGATTGTTCAATCTGCACCCCGCATTCCGCAGAGCACCACTCTGCGGCTACACGTTTTCGGCGGACTTCCTACACTGCCGGCTCGTGGACTGATTGCCGGCTGGTTGACGGAGCGACGAGGTGACGGACCGACAGCAGGATTTTCCCGCGGCCTGGCGGCGGCGCGTGGCGATCGATCGCGTGATTCCCGAAGTCGACGGCGGCCGGTTCGCCGCCAAGCGGATCCGGGGCGACATCGTCACGATCGAGGCCGACATCATCTGCGACGGCCATGAGGAGCTCGAGTGCCGCCTGCTCGTGCGGCACGGCGACACGGGACAGTGGCAGGCCATTCCCATGGAGTGCCAGGGGAACGACCACTGGACGGCCGCGTTCGTGGCCGACCGAATCGGCGCCTGGCAGTATGCGGTGGCCGCCCGCGTCGATCCGTTCGCGACGTGGCTGCGCGACCTCGGCCGCCGCGAGGCGGCCGGCGAGCCGCTCGACGTGGAACTCGTCGGGGGCTCGCGGCTCGTGGCGGCCGCCGCGCACCTCGCCCCGCCGGCCGCGGCCCGCGAGATCGAATCGTTCGCCCTCACGCTGCGGTCGCCCGGCTGGCGCGAGGCGGCGGCGAGCCCACGGCTGCGCGAATTGATGTCGCTGTATGCCGACCGGCGCGACGAGACGCGGCTCGATCCGCCGCGGCCGCTGTGGGTCGACCGTGAGAAGGCCCGCTTCAGCGCGTGGTACGAGGTGTTTCCGCGGTCGTGGGGCCCCGCGGGAAAGCACGGCACCCTCGCCGACCTCGCCGACCGGCTCGACTACGTGTCCGGTCTCGGATTCGACGTGCTCTACCTCACGCCGATCCACCCGATCGGCCGCTCCTTCCGTAAGGGCCGCAACAACGCCCTCGAAGCCGCCCCCGACGACGTCGGTAGCCCATGGGGCATCGGCGGCGTTGAAGGGGGGCACACGGCGATCCATCCCGCGCTCGGGACGTTCGCCGACTTCGAGCAGCTCCGCCGGCGGGCCGAGGCGCTCGGCATGGAGATCGCCCTCGACATCGCCGTGCAGTGCTCCCCCGACCATCCCTGGGTTCGCGAGCATCCTGAGTGGTTTCGCCACCGGGCCGACGGCACGATCGCCTATGCCGAGAATCCCCCCAAGAAATACCAGGACATCGTCCCCTTCGACTTCCAGTGCGAGCAGTGGCGGCAGCTGTGGGGGGCGGTGCGCGACGTGTTCCGGTTTTGGGTGGAGCAGGGCGTGAAGATCTTCCGCGTCGACAATCCCCACACGAAGCCGTTCGCCTTCTGGGAGTGGCTGATCGCCGACATCCACCGCGCGCACCCCGACGTGCTCTTCCTTTCGGAAGCCTTCACCCGGCCGAAGACGATGTATCGCCTGGCGAAGCTCGGCTTCACGCAGTCATATACGTACTTCACCTGGCGGACGCAGAAGGAGGAGACCGCCGCCTACCTCGTGGAGGTCACGACGCCGCCGGTGGCCGACTTTTTCCGCCCGAACTTCTGGCCCAACACGCCCGACATCCTCCATGCCACGCTGCAGCAGGGCGGGCCGGCGATGTTCGAGGTGCGGCTCACGCTCGCGGCGCTCTCGGTGGGCAACTGGGGTATCTACGGCCCGGCGATGGAACTGCTCGCCGCCACGCCGCGCGAGCCGGGGAGCGAGGAGTATCTCGATTCGGAAAAATACGAGATCAAAGCCTGGGATCTCGCCGCCCCGGAGAGCCTCGCGCCGTTCATCCGCAGGCTCAACGAGATTCGGCGCACCGAGCCCGCGCTCCAGCGCGTGCGGCCGCCACTCGTGCAGCGGATCGACGACGAGCAGCTCCTCGCCTGGTGCCGCCACGATCCCGCCACGGGCAACACCGTGCTCGTGGTGGTGAACCTCGAGCCCGCCGAGCCGCGCAGCGGGCGGCTCG
>JBJSZP010000365.1:0-1014 GCA_046090365.1 Planctomycetia bacterium | reverse complement strand
CGCCGACTACCCGCCGGGCGCGGTGGTCAAGGGCGTGGTGCGGAACCTCACCAACTACGGCGCCTTCATCGAGATCGACGACGGCATCGACGGCCTGCTCCACGTGACCGACATGTCGTGGACCCGCAAGGTGACGCACCCGAGCGAGATGGTGGAGAAGGGGCAGGAGATCGAGTGCAAGGTGCTCTCAGTCGACCAGCAGCGCCGCCGGATCGCCCTCGGTCTCAAGCAGATGACCGACGACCCGTGGACAGGCGACATCCCGTCGCGTTACAAGGCGGGCGACGTGGTGAACGGCACGATCACGAAGATCACGAACTTCGGCGTGTTCGTGGGTCTGGAGGACGGCCTCGAGGGGCTACTCCACATCTCGGAGCTCTCCGAAGACAAGATCGAAAACGCGGAAGACGTGGTGAAGGTGGGCGACCCGATCGAGGTGAAGATCCTCCGAGTGGACACCGACGACCGGAAGATCGGCCTCTCGAAGAAGCGGGTGGGCTGGTCGGCCGAACGCGAAGCCGCGGAGGCCGCCGAAGAGGTGTAGGACAGGCCTGTCCTACCGCACCTCAAGGGCCCGCACGGGGCCGAGCGTTTCGGCGGGGCCTGCCGGGCGGCTCCCGTAGGCGACGCCGAGCGGCACCATTCGCAGCATGCCGCCCCGGTCGATCTGCGTCGGCCGGCTTGACGCCCCCTCCAGCCGCAGCCGGCGGGACACCGCCAGCGGCCCGCCGCCCGACAGGGATGCCGACTGCTCGAGCACCTCGCCCGACGCGGGATCGACGATGTCGAACGCGATCGCCGCGGGAGGCGAGCCGACCCACACCGTCACCCGGGCCCCCGGGCCAAGGGCGCGGAGGTCGACCGTCTCGAGCGTCGACATGGGCAGCCGCAGGGCGTCGACGGGCCGGCCCAGGGGGGCGTCGGGATGACTCGCCGGCGATCCCTGGGGCTCCGGGACCGTGGGCGCGGGGGCGGCCGTGGGCAGCGGCCCGGGGGCTGGCTGGGCCCCCGCGG
>JBJSZP010000364.1:0-1525 GCA_046090365.1 Planctomycetia bacterium | reverse complement strand
CGTCGCCTGCCTCTCGCTCTCGTTCGACTACGAGGGAATCGGCACGCCGGACGACGTCATGCCGAAAGTAAAAACGTTCCTCGAGGCGGTGGGCACGGCGGGTCGTGAACCTGCTCGGCAGCGAGGACTCGGATGCGCTCGCCGCGAAGCTCGACCTCGTGGGCGTGCCGGCCGTCTTCGTGTACGGCCGCGACGGCACGCTCCTCCAGCGTTTCGACGAGGACGATGCCAAGCAACGCCTCGGCCGCCCCTTCACCTACGACGACATCGAGGCGACCGTACTGAGCGGCCTGTAGCGTTGGGCAGGCTTCGGCCTGTCTCTGCCTTGTTGTGAGCGCGCCTGCTCGTGACTGCCCAGACCCTCTCGCCGGACGTTCGCCTCAGCCCGACCAATCCGCCTACGGCGGATCGGTGCCCGGCTTCGGCTCTCTGCATGTCCGCTTCGCTTTCGCCATCCATGGCTGCGCTCGCTCCCATAGCCCGCTCGAGGGCATGGGCAGCCCCGAGCCTCCTCAACTGGCTTGACTGAAAAAGGGGGGAGGCGAGGGGTTGCCCCTACCATTGAGCCGGCGTATGTAGGCAAGCGCAGCCATGGATGGCGCAGCGCAGCCGGAGTCGAGTGAACGGAGGCCTGGAGGGCCGCAGTGAACGTCCTGCGACGGGATACGGGGAGCCCGAAGCCGGCGCGCTCGCGTAAGGGCATGACAGGCTGAAGCCTGTCCTACGAGGTGTTTTCAGTGCGTGCGTCGGCAGGGTATTCTGACGGGCCATTGGTTCGTTCCATACGAGAGACTCCGGAGCCTGTTCCATGAATCCCGCCCGCCTCTCCCGCCGTGAAGCGCTTTGGACCGCCGGAGCCATCGGGGGTGCCATCGCGGCGCTGCCAGCCGTCCATGGCCAGTCGCCGTCGAGCGACGTGATCCGCATCGGGCTCATTGGGGCCGGCGGCCGCGGCACCGGGGCGCTCCAGCAGACGCTGTCGGTGCCCGGGTCGAACGTGAAGCTCACGGCGGTGGCCGACGCGTTCGACGAGCGGATCAAGGGGGCGCTCAAGGCCGTGGAGGGGATGAAGGAGAAGCTCGACTGCCCGGAGGACCGCCAGTTCAAGGGGCTCGATGGCTGGCGGCAGGTGCTCGACCACTGCGACCTCGTGATCCTGGCGACGCCGCCAGGCTTCCGGCCGTTCCACTTCGAGGAGGCGGTGAAGGCCGGGAAGCACGTGTTCATGGAGAAGCCGGTGTGCGTCGACGCGTTCGGGGCCCAGATGTGCCTCGCGGCCGCCAAGCTGGCCGACGAGAAGAAGCTGAAGGTGGTGGTCGGCCTGCAGCGGCACTATGACCAGAAGTACCGCGAGACGATCCAGAAGATCCGCGAGGGTGTCGCCGGCGAGATCATCGGCGGGCAGGTGTACTGGAACGGCGGCGGCATCTGGTATCGCGGCCGCCAGCCCAACACCACCGAGATGCAGTTCCAGGTCAACAACTGGTATCACTTCAACTGGCTGAGCGGCGACCACATCGTCGAG
>JBJSZP010000363.1:0-5457 GCA_046090365.1 Planctomycetia bacterium | reverse complement strand
TCACGGAGGTGAAGGACGAGCACGCCGACAAGCTCCAGCCCGAGCTCGCCGGGATGTAAGCGAGCGCGGGCGAGGCCTCACCACTTGAGGCCGAAGCGGGCGCCCTGCGAGTCGCTGGTGAGGCCGCCCTTGAGGGGGCCGGTGCGCTGCTTCTTCACGACCGGCGCCGGGGCCTCCGGCTCCGCCGGCTCGTCGGCCTCGGCATCCGCCTGTGCCGCCGCGGGCTTCGCCGCGAGCGCCTTGATCGAGAGGGAAAGCCGCTGCTCGTCGGGATCGCAGGCGAGCACGCGGCATTCGACCTGCTCGCCCTCCTTGACCACGTCGCCCACGCTCCGCACGTGGCGATGCGCGAGCTCCGACACGTGCACGAGCCCCTCGACGCCCGGCTCGAGCTTCACGAACGCGCCGAACTGCGCGATCCTGCTCACCGTGCCCTTCACCGTCGCCCCGGCGTGATACTTCTCGGCGGCCCGCTTCCACGGGCTCTCCACGAGGTCGCGGGCCGAGAGGGCGATCTTCCCGGTCTGCCGGTCGATCTTCTTGACGATCACGCGCACCTTCTGCCCCGGCTGGAGCACGTCGGCGGAATTCGCCACGCGGTCCCACGAGAGCTGGCTCACGTGCACGAGCCCCTCCACGCCGTTACCGATGTCGACGAACGCGCCGAAGTCGCGGACGCTCCGCACGATGCCGTCGAGCGCGGCGCCCACGTCGAGCGTCTCGAGCATCTTCGCCCGGGCGTCGGCCGCCTGCCGCTCGATCACGGCCCGCCGGGAGAGCACGAGCCGCCGCGCGGCCGGCACGATCTCGGTGACGAGGCTCTCGAGCGTCTGGCCCACCAGTTCCTCGAGGTTCTCTACCCTCCACGGGCTCACGAGGCTCGCCGGCATGAAGCCGCGGAGCCCCGCCACCTCGCACTCGAGCCCGCCCTTGTTGGCCGCCGTGACGCGGGCCTCGACGATCATGCCCGCCTCGAGCTGCGACCAGTCTTCGACGGACACGGCCCGGTTGGCCGGGGCCACGTCGTACAGCCCGTCGTCGTCGTTGCGGCCGCCCACGGAGAGGGCGAGCACGTCGCCCACGTTCGGAATGTCGTCGAGCCCCACGAGCTTGAGCGCGCCCTGCCGGCGGCCGCCGAGATCGACGAACGCCGTGTCGTGCCCCACGCTCACCACCGTGCCCATCACGCGGGCTCCCGGATCGAGCGTGGCCTCGGCCTTGGCGGGGACGCTGCCGGTGAGCAGGTCGTCGACGGCCACGCCCGCGAGGGCGGCCTCGAAATCCTCTTCGAGGTCGTCCTCGAGCGCCGCCCGGAGGTTCGGCACGGCCACGCGCTTCGCCGGCGGCAAGACGTCGGTGAACGACGGCTTGCGATCGCCGCCACCGCGCCGCTCGCGCCGGGGTTTTCCATCTCCACGCGGCGGCCGGTCGCCCTGCGGGGCAGTCGGAGGGGCGGGCGGCACGGAGCTCGCCGGCGCCTCGGCAGCCGGAAGAGAGGTCGCTGCCGGCGCTTCAGCCGTCTGCGAAGCTGCCGGTGCCTCGACCGCCGGCTGCGAAGGGACCACATACTCATGCCGCGGCGCGAGCTTCGGAGGCGCGACTCCCGGCCGCTGCGTGCCGATCGCTATCCGCCGCGGCGCACCCTGCTCTCCCGCAGCGGGCGCATCCGTGCCGGTGTTTTCTGGCGAGGAACTCATGCCGATGTCGCGAGCCATGGGGCCGGATGCAAATGCGGGAAACAGGACTTGAACCTGCACGGTATTACTACCACCAGGCCCTCAACCTGGCGCGTCTGCCAATTCCGCCATTCCCGCGGCGTGGGTCGCGCCGTCGCGACCGATCGATGCATTCTGCGGTCCAAAGCCGGCCAGTCAAGCGGCCGTCGCAGTCCGGGAGGCCCGCACGGCTGCGATCGCAGCCGACAGCCCGGCGAAGATCGCCACGGTCCAGGCGACGTCGCCCACCGGCATCCAGCGGTAGAACGGCAGCGCCGCCACGAAGCAGGCGGCGAGGCCCGCGGCCGTGTGCGGGTAGTCGCTCGTCAGCCACCAGTGGGCGAGGTTGGTCGTGAGGAAAAACACGAGCGAGCTCGCAAGCGCGCTGCCCGCCATGGCGATCCAGCGGCCGGTCCTCCGGACGTCGGCCGGCGCAAGCCAGCGGCCGAGCACCACGGGCCACGCCGTCGCCGCCCAGACGACGGCCGCCATCGCCGTGCTGCCGTAGCCGGGCAGCACGAGATTGCCGAGGGCGAGCGCCACGAGCGGCACGCTCGCGGCCACGAGCGGATTCGCAAACACGGCCCCGGCGGCCAGCGCGATGCCCGCCATCGGCGTCACGTTCCAGCCGGGCTGCCAGAGCCGGCCACAGACGCCGATCGCCACGAGGCCGATCCAGATGCAGGCGAGCAACGGCAGGCCGAGCGCCGTGCCATTCCCGTCGCTGCTGTGCCGCGTGGTCGTCGTGGTGGCGTGCTTCATGGCCGACGCTGCCCTCCGTGGGGAATGCCCCGGGCTGGGGCCCGGGAAATCTGCCGATACACTACCGGTTTTCCCGATCCAGGCAAGCGAAACACCCGGGAACAGCCCGAGACGGAAATGAGCCCGATGCCCGCCCTCGGCAGGGAACCCGCCACGGTCGCCGCCGAACGCCTCGACGACGGGATCGTGGTCCTGTCGTTCCTGGTTCCCGGCCACCGGCAGAACGTGATCACCGAGCAGGTGGTGCGCGACCTCGCCGCCGTGCTCGATGTGCTCGACGGCGGGCCGCCTCCCCGCGGCGTCGTGCTCTGCTCGGGCCTTCAAGGCTCGTTCTTCGCCGGGGCCGACATCGCACGCCTCGAAGCCCTCGCCACGAAGACGCCGGCCGAGGTCGAGCGGCTGTGCACGGCTGGCCGCGACCTCTTCGGGCGGCTCTCCGGCCGCGACTGGCCCACCGTGGCGGTGATCGACGGCGTCTGCCTCGGCGGCGGCCTCGAACTCGCGCTGGCCTGCGACTTCCGCATCGCCACGACGGCGGCCCACACGTCGCTCGGGCTGCCCGAGGTGAAGCTCGGCCTTCTGCCCGGCTGGGGCGGCACCGTCCGCCTCGGGCGGCTCATCGGGCCCGGTCCGGCCGTCGAATTCATCGCGGCCGGCGAGCCTGTCGACGGGGCGGCGGCCCAGCGGCTGGGCATCGTCGACGCCTGCGTGCCGCCGGAGGAGGCGCTCGAATCGGCGCGACGGCTGATCGAGCACCACGTCGCCCGCGCGGGTCATCAGGTCCGCCGGCGCCGTCTTGCCGCTCCGGTCGTGCTCGATCCATCCGAGCGGGCGTTCCTCGAGGCGGTCGTGTCGGCCGTGATCGTGGGCCGCACGGGCGGCCACTATCCCGCCCCGGCCACGATCCTGCGCACGGTGCTCGCCGCGGCCGAGGCGGATCTCGCCACGGCGGGCCGGCTCGAATCGGCCGCCTTCGCCGCGCTCGCCGCGGGCGACGTGTCGCGGCAGCTCGTGCGGGTGTTCCGCCTCGGCGAGCGCAACCGCCGCGATCCCGGCATCGGCGGCGCCGACACCGATCCCAGTTCGGCCGCCGTGCAGCCAATGCCCGTGGAGCACCCGGCCGTCGTCGGCGCCGGCATCATGGGCGCGGGCATTGCCGCGAGCCACCTGCGGCACGGCGCGAGCGTGACGCTCGTCGACGTGAATGCCGAGGCGCTCGAGCGAAGCGTGGCCGGCATCCTCGACGAGGCCGCCTGGGACCGGGCGACGAAGCGCACCGACCCCGCGCGGGCCCTCGCCCTCGCCGGCCGGCTCCGCACCGCCACCGACGCCTCCGCCCTCGCGAACGCCGATCTCGTGATCGAGAGCGTCCTCGAGCGCACCGACGTCAAGAGGCAGGTGCTCGCCGAGATCGAGCGGGCCGTGGGCCCCGACGCGGTCATCGCCACGAATACGTCGACGAATCCGATCACGAAGCTCGCGACGGCACTCGCGCATCCGGCGCGGTTCTGCGGGATGCACTTCTTCAACCCCGTGCGGCGGATGACGCTCGTGGAGGTGGTCCGCGGCCCCGCGACGAGCGATGCCACGATCGCCACCGCCGTCGCCCATGCGAAGCGGCTCGGCAAGTGCCCCGTCGTCGTCCGCGACAGCCCGGGCTTCCTCGTCAACCGGCTGCTCATGCCGTATCTCCACGAGGCGGTCGAGATGGTGCGCGAGGGGATCGAGCCGCGCCGGATCGACCGCGTGGCCCGCGCGTTCGGGATGCCGATGGGCCCGCTCGAACTCTACGACATGATCGGGCTCGACACGGCGTTTTACGCTGGGCTCGTGCTCGACGACGCCTACGGCGACCGGATCGAGGCCTCGCCCGTGATCCCGGCGCTCGTGAAGTCGGGGCGGCTCGGCCGTAAGACCGGCGCGGGCTTCTACATGTACGACGCCGCCGCCGGGCAGCGGGCGAAGCCGGCCCGGCCCGACGATGGCGTGCCCGCGCTCGTGGCCGCCTACGCGCTCCCCGCCCGCGAGACGACCGACCGGATGATCGCCGACCGGCTCCTCCTGCCGATCGTGCTCGAGGCGACGCTCGTGCTCGACGAGCGGCTCGTGCGCGACGGCCGCGACATCGACCTCGCCGTGATCCACGCCCTCGGCTTCCCCGCGTTCCGCGGCGGCGTGCTCGCGTGGGCCGACTCGCTGGGCGCGGCCGAGATCGTCCGCCGGCTCGAACCGCTCGCCGACCTCGGCATCCGCATGCATCCCACGCCGCGGCTCCTCGACCTCGCCCGCTCGGGCGGCCGGTTCACCGCGCCCGCGGAGGCTTCCGCATGAGCCGTGCGACCCTGCCGCGATCTCCCGAAACCACGCCCGTCGTCGTGGCGGCCTGCCGCACGGCGATCGGCCGGGCCCACGCCGAGCGCGGGCTGTTTCGCCACGTGCGCGGCGACGAACTCGCCGCCGCCGTGCTCGCCGCCGCCGTCGAGCGGAGCGGCATCGATCCCGCCACGATCGACGACGTGGTCCTGGGCGCGACGCAGCAGCGCGGCGAACTCGGCGGCAACGCCGCCCGCACCGCCGCCCTCCTCGCGGGCCTGCCGTTCTCCGCCGCCGGCACGACGGTGAACCGGCTCTGCGGATCGGGCCTCGAGGCCGTCGCCCGTGCGGCCCACGCGATCATGGCCGGGGCCGAGCGAGTGCACGTGGTGGGCGGCGTCGAGCACATGCAGCACCTGCCGATGGAGAGCGCGATCGACATCCACCCGCAGGTCCACGCCCGGTCGAGCAAGGGGATGCTCTCGATGGGGCTCACCGCCGAGCACCTCGCCGCCGCGCACGGCATCTCGCGCCGGGCCCAGGAGGTCTACGCCCTCGAGAGCCACCGCCGGGCCGTGGCCGCGGCCGACGCGGGCCTGTTCGACGACGAGCTCGTGACCGTGCTCGGCCACGACGAGGCGGGCGCGGTCGTCGAGGCCGTGCGCGA
>JBJSZP010000362.1:0-4907 GCA_046090365.1 Planctomycetia bacterium | reverse complement strand
CCCACCCCCGAGTCCAAGTTGAGTTCTGGTCCGGTATTACGTAATACCGGAACAGAACTCAACCTGGACTCGGGGGGGGGGGGCAGGAAGTTCTGGTCCGGGGTTACGTTATACCGGAGCAGAACTCAACCTGGACTCGCTGGCGGGCAACCATTCACCTTGGGTCCTAATTTTTCTGGCGCGTCACTCTGTGGCGCCAGCGCCCTATGGCGCTGGCCACTGGCACAAGCTGGGCAAAACGCCCGACGCACCTCTCCACAACCGTCGCAATGCGGCCCGCACGGCCCCCAACCGCTGGGAGAAGCTCGGCCACCGCCTGTTCGTGGCCGTCGCCTCGCGGCCCTGGCTATTCGCGACGGGCGGTGCCGTGTTTCGCCGCACGCTCGGCCTCGTGAAGGCTCTCCGGCCGCCGCTGGTGCGCGACTGGCTCGCGAGCCGCGATCTGCCGCAGGCCCCGCCCAGCAGTTTCCGCGATCAGTGGAGCCGCCGATGACCGCGACCGCCCCCCCGCGCCGCGACGGCTCGGCCCGCGATACGATCCTGGCACGGCTCCGCGAGGCGCTCCGCGTGCCCGCCCCCCTGCCCCACCTCAAGTCGCACGCAGCCGCGCCGCAGCCCACCGCGACGAACGGCCTGCCCCGGCTGACCGTGCTTCCGGAGCAGGCGGCGCGGCCCTGGCTCCCCGACGGCGGCGACACGCCCGCCGAGCGGCTGGCGATCCTCGTGGAAAACCTGGGCAAGCTCCGGGCGATCGTGCACCGCGTACCCGACCTCACCGCCGCGGCCGACCTCGTGGGCACGCTCGCCCGCGAGCGCGACTGGCGGCAGGTGGCCTGGCACGACCATCCGCTCGTCACACCCCTGCGTGCGGGAATCCCGTGCGGCACCTACGAAGTTCGCCCGGGCTCGTTCGACAAGTCGGCCCTCGAAGCCTGCGACGCCGGGATCACGGCCTGCGAGGCGCTCGTGGCCCAGACCGGCTCGATCCTGGTCTCGAGCGCCACCTGCGGCGGCCGTGCCCTCTCGATCCTGCCGCACGTGCACATCGTGATCGCCCGCTGCGACCAGATCCTGTCCACGCTCGGCGACGCGCTGCATTTCGCGAAGTCTCAAAACGGCGGCCGGATGCCGAGCATGCTCTCGTTCATCACCGGCCCCAGCCGCACCGGCGACATCGAGCGGATCCTCGTCCTCGGCGCCCACGGCCCGAAGGAACTCGTCGTGATCCTCGTCGAGTAATCGGCAGGCAAGCGTCCCGCTTGCCATGTGGGACACGCTTCAGCCTGTCATGCCTGGTTGCAAGCGCGCCGGCTTCAGGCTCCCCGTATCCCGTCGCCGGACGTTCACTGCGGCCCTCCAGGCCTCCGTTCACTCGACTCCGGCTGCGCTGCGCCATCCATGGCTGCGCTTGCCTGCATACGCCTGCTCCGGGACACGGGGAACCCGAAGCCTCCCTCAACTGGAAAGGGGGAGGCGAGGGGTTGCCCCTACCATTGAGCCGGCGTGAGTCACCAGCGGAGCCATGGATGGCGCAGCGCCTGTGACTCCGAGCGAACGAAGCCCATGGATGGGCGCAGTGAGCGTCCGGCGACGGGATACGGGGAGTCCGAAGCCGGCGCGTGGTCAACCAGGCGAACGTCCGGCGACGGGACACGGGGAGCCCGAAGCCGGCGCGTGCAGGAGAAGTCGACGTGGAAACGCCGCGGCCCGGTGCGCTTGGGTCACACCGGGCCGCGGGAATGGAGTCGAAGCAGATGGACTGGCCGGAACTACACGAGTTCCTTGCGGGCGCCGATCAGGGTGCGGAGCCGCTCGGCCAGGAGGGCCACGTCGAAGGGCTTCTTGAAGCTCTCGTTGACGTGGGCCCGGTCGACCGTGATCTGCGAGCCGTCGTCGGGGAGCAGCGCGATCACGATCGTGTCGGCATACTCCGGGTTGCGACGGAGGTTCTGGCAGATCTGCTGGGCGTCGATCCGGCCGATCGAGTAGTCGACCACGATGCAGTCGGGATGGAAGCTCTCGGCCTGGATGCCGGCCTCGAAGCCGCTGGCCGCGACCTGGATCTTGAAGGAGCGCTCCACCGGGAGGTGCTTCTTGAGGTTCTCGATCAGGACCTGGTCCTGGCCGACGAGCAGCACCTTCGCCATGGCCTCGTCTTCGAGGTCGCCCAGCGGCATGCCGTGCTCTTTGAGGAACTTGATCAGGTATTCCCGCGGAATGCGGCGATCCTGCGAGCCGGGGATGCGGTAGCCCTTGAGGCGACCGGAGTCGAACCACTTGCTCACCGTGCGGGGAGCCACTTTACAGATTTTGGCGACCTGGCCTGTGGTGAAAACCTTCATCGCTTCTTACTCCATTTCGATCTTTTGTGTCCGGAAACGATTTGGCCAGCCCGCCACTTTGTGGCAGCGGAACACAGCCCCCCTGATGACGCGGTCGTGCAGCGTGGGATCGACCGCGTCGTCGAAGCCCCACGATGGCCGGCGCGAAGCGCGGAGGGGGCGTGAGAGAGGCGCCGCCGGCGGATCCCTCGCGGGATGCAGCCGGCGGACGCGGTGACTCGCAGGATTCCCCCCCTGCTTCCATGCTGCCCACGGTCGTCGGCTTTCGCCTGGACACGTGTGCGGCATGACCGTCCAGGAGGGTAGATCGAAAGATCCAGTGGTGAGACTTGAGCCGTTCTTCCGGAAGGAACCGGTGGTGCCGGGTGTCCGGGCCGTGCGGCGGCCGGGGCCGGTCCGGCAGGACGCGAGAAAAACGCTCGTTTCAGGCCGCTTTCGCGGTCGGCGACCCGGCCTGGGCGGCGGCCGACTCGAACCGCACGCTCACCCGCTTGGAGACGCCCGACTCCTCCATCGTGACCCCGTAGAGGGTGTTGGCGGCGGCCATCGTCTTTTTCGAATGCGTCACGATGATGAACTGGGTCGACGAGAGAAAATCCCGGAGCCCGCCCACGAACCGGTCGACGTTCGCCTCGTCGAGGGCCGCATCGACCTCGTCGAGAACGCAGAACGGGCTCGGCCGCGAGCGGAAGATCGCGAGCAGGAGGGCGACGCAGGTCATGGTCTTCTCGCCGCCGGAGAGGAGCGAGATGCTCCGCGGCTCCTTCCCGGGCGGGCGGGCCACGATCTCGACGGTCGTCTCGAGAAGGTCGACGTCGGGATCGAGGACGATGTCGGCCTGGCCGCCGCCGAACAGCCGCTCGAAGAGCTCGCGAAAATAGCCGCGGACCGTCTCGATCGTGTCGCCGAGGAGCCGGCGGCTCTCGTCGTCGATGCGGGCGATGAGTTGCTCGATCGACTGCTTGGCGTTGGTGACGTCGGCGAGCTGCGCCTCGAGGTCGGCCAGCCGCTGGGCGAGCGCCTCGGCCTCGGCGAGCGCCTCGAGGTTGACCGACGTCATCGTCGCGAGCTTGCGGCGCAGCGTCTCGATCTCGGCCTCGAGGTCGCCGCGGTCGGCGGGAATCGGTTCTCCCTCCGCGGGAACCGGCGGCGCGGCGCCCGCGCGGATCTCCGCCTCGAGATCGATGTCGTATTCGTCGCGGATGCGTTCCAGGATGCGGGCGCGGCGGTGCCGCACCTCGCCGGCCTCGAGTTCACGGGCGTGGAGCGCCTCGCCGAGGCCGGCCACGGTCGTGCGGCAGCGATCGGCCGCCGCCGTCGTCGCCTGGCGGTCGGCCGTGAGCGCGTCGCGGGTGGCGGCGAGGTCGGCGAGCGCCGCGGCCGACGCCTCTGCGGCGAGGGTCGCCTCGGCGAACGTCGCTCCGGCGGCGAGCAGCTCCAGGTCGAAGTCGCCCTGGCGGCGTTCGGCCTCCGCGAGCCGCTGCCGTGCCGCGGCCACCTGGCCGGCGGCGGCGTCTGATTCGAGGCGGCGCGTCGCGGCCGCCTCGCGCCCGGCCGCGAGCCGTTCGGCGCACGACGCCCGCGCGACGTGGAGCCGATTGATCTCGGTGAGCACCTCGCCGCGGTCGCGGTCGATCTCGTCGAGCGCCGTCGTGGTGGCGGCGGCGTCGGCCTGGGCGACGGCGAGGTCGAGCCGCTGGCGTTCCACGGCGGCCAGGCAGTCGTCGCGGCCGTGGACCAGGGCGGCGGCCGCGCGTTCCGCCTCCAGGGCCGCCGCCTCGGCGGCGGTGATCGCGTGGCGGGCCGCGTCGCAGTCGCGGCCGAGCCGGGCGGCCTCGGCCCGCGCCGAGGCGAGCGTTTCGGCCTCCTGCTGGCGGCGGGCCTGGAGTCGCCGCGAGGTCTCCCGCAGGTCGCCGACCTCCGCCTGGAGCGCATGGATGCGGGCCTCAGCGGCGGCCACGGTGCGGGTGAGCTCGTCGTCGCGCTCGCGGAGCGACCGCAGTTCGCTGCGTCGGGCCACGAGCCCGTGGGCGGCGGCGGGGCTGCCCACCTCGAAGATCCCGCCGGCCGACAGGCTCTGCCCGCCGCGGGTGACGACCGTCGTTCCCGCCGGCGCGACGTGCATCAGGGCTCGGGCATGGTCGAGCGTCTCCACCACCCACACGCGCTCGAGCAGGCGCCGCACGACGTCGCCCGGGCCGGGGCCGTCGGCGTCGTCCGCGGCGAGTGCATCGAGCCGCCCGATCACGCCGGGGTGGCCGCCGAGGTCGGCGTCCGGCGGCGATCCGGCGGGCGGCTGGGCCGCGAGGAACGAGATCCGGCCTCCCTTGCTCAACACGGTCTGCGCGGAGGGCGTGTCGACCCACAGGCGGAACCAGCGGATACAGTCGTCGATCGAGTCGACCACCACGCCCTGGGCCGATGCCCCGAGCGCGACGTCGACGAGCGCGGCCCATTCGAGCGGTGCGTCGATCAGCTCGCCGACGACGCCCCGCAGGCCGGGAACGGGCGTGGCGCCGCCGTCGCCGAGCAGCGTGCGGGCGGCGTCCGACAGGCCCTCGTGCC
>JBJSZP010000361.1:0-1703 GCA_046090365.1 Planctomycetia bacterium | reverse complement strand
GGATACATCATCCCGCGGCGGCCGCCCGTGCCGAACGGGATCACGGTCCAGTAGACGTCGTCGAGCTGCTTCCACTGCTTCGCGTCGATCCGGGCGGCGAGCTCTCCGGCAAACTCGGCGTAGCGCGGCTCCGTGAGCCAGGCCCGCATCGTGCGGGCGGAGTGCTCGGTGATCGTGCCGGCAGCGCTGGCCGCGCCGATCGCGGCGAGGCGGGCGGAGTGGTCGGTCGTGGGCATCGGCGGTGAACCTCGCGTGGGAAGGCCGGACAAACTGGCCGGTGGTGTGGCCGGTTTTCGGCGGGCCGTTTTATACTCCGCCGCGACATGGCCGACACCTTGATCGTAAGCGTTTCGGGGCTGCGCGGCGTGGTGGGCACGACGCTCACGCCCGACGTGGCCGTGCGCTACGCCGCCGCCTTCGCCGCCACGCTGCCGCCCGGCCCGATCGTGATCGGCCGCGACGGCCGCACGCACGGCCCGTTGTTCGCCGCCGCCCTGCGCGATTTTTTCGCGGCCGATGGCCGCGACGTGATCTACTGCGGCGTGGCCGCCACGCCCACGGTGGGGATCGTGGTCCGCGAGGAGCGGGCCGCGGGCGGCATCCAGATCTCCGCCAGCCACAACCCGCCTCAATACAACGGCCTCAAGCTGTTTTCCGCCGCGGGCCGCGTCCTCCCCGCGGCCGCCGGGGCGACCGTGCTCGAGCGGTTCCGCTCGCTGCCGGAGCGAGTCGAGCCGGCCGGCTCCGGGCGCGGCCGCGTGCGGGAGGTGGACGGCGGGCCGGCCCACGTGCGGCTCGTCGCGGCGACGGTCGACGTGGAGGCGATCCGCCGCCGCCGGCCGAAGGTGTGGCTCGATGCGGGCCACGGCGCCGGCAGCCGCGCGGCACGGCTCCTGTTCGAGCACCTCGGCTGCGAGTTCACGATCCATGGGGCCGAGCCCGACGGCCTGTTCGAGCATCCGCCCGAGCCGACAGCCGAGAACCTCGCCGGGATGCTGCCACACATCAAATCCCGGCACGCCGACGTGGGCTTCTTCCAGGATCCCGACGCCGACCGGCTCGCGATCGCCACGGCCGACGGCCATTACATCGGCGAGGAGGCGACGCTCGCCCTGTGCGTCGACGCCGTGCTCGCGAAGACCCCCGGCCCGATCGTCGTCAACTGCTCGACGAGCGGCATGGCCGCCGCGATCGCCGCCCGCCACGGCGTGCCCTGCCACGTCTCGGCCGTCGGCGAGGCGAACGTCGTCGACGAGATGCTCGCCCGGCATGCCCTGCTCGGCGGCGAGGGTAACGGCGGCGTGATCGATCCCCGCGTGGTGCTCGTGCGCGACAGCATCGTGGCCATGGCACTCGTGCTCGAGCGGCTCGCCACCGCGGGCCCGGGCACGACGATCGCCGGCCTCGCGGCCGCGCTGCCACACTTCGTGATGAGGAAGACAAAGGTCGACCTCGCGCCGGGCATGCAGGGGCCGGCCCTCGCCGCGGGGCTCGACCGGATCGCGGCTGCGTTTCCCAACGCATCGGCGAGCCGGCTTGACGGCCTGCGGCTCGACTTCCCCGGCGGCTGGCTCCTCGTGCGGGCGAGCAACACCGAGCCGATCGTGCGGCTCGTGGCCGAGGCCGCGACCGAGGCCGCCGTCGACGACGCCCTCGCCCGCGCCCGCACCGCCCTGCTCGCGTAACCCGCGCCGGCGTCGGGC
>JBJSZP010000360.1:0-2634 GCA_046090365.1 Planctomycetia bacterium | reverse complement strand
AAAACCGCTCGAAATGCTCGCGGGGCGCCGGCACGGCTGGCTGGCAGAAGAAGTCGCAGACGGTCTTGGCCGGGTCGTCCCAGCCGGAATACTCGAAGTCGATGAACCTGAGCCCCGAGTCGGTGGCGATGCAGTTGTGGAAGCCAAAGTCGGACGGGCTGATCACGCGGGCTTCGGCCGCGAGCGGCTCGTCGATCGGCAGGCAATTAGCAGCCACTGCCGCCCGCACCCGCTGCCACGCGGGCACAAGCCGCGAGGCCACGAGGGCCGCGGCCTCGCGATGAAGGTCCGACTCGGGCTCGATCTCGCCGAGCCGCGTGAGCCGCCGATCGACGCACGCCAGGTGCTCCGCCAGCGAGAAGCAGGCTTCCGACGCAACGGGCAAGTTGGCCGCGTCCGGATCGTGCCGATGGCGGTTCACGGCGGCGAAGAAGGCTGCGGCCTCGTCGACGTGGGCCGCGGTGACTTTGCCGGGGGCGAGCTTTCTGCCGGCGACGAACTCATAGATTCCGATCCCCGCTCCGCGGTCGCAGGCGAGCGGCTGCGGGATCGCCCGCACGCCGTGGGCCCAGGCAAACTGTAGAAACGCCTGCTCGGCGCCGAGGCGGTCGCGCGGATCGCCGGCGTGACGGAAGTATTCCTTGAGTAGTAACGGGCCGGCGGAAGTGTCGACGCGATACACGCGGTTGTTGCCGCCGCCGGGGAGGCGCTCGATGGCGCGGGGCAGCCCGAGGCCAGAGGATTCGAGAAGCGTTGTTACGTTTGGCAGCACGTCGCCGATGGCCTTGGGCTGATTGAGGTTTCGCCGCGGGCGG
This sequence comes from Planctomycetia bacterium, assembly GCA_046090365.1. Taxonomy (GTDB): domain Bacteria; phylum Planctomycetota; class Planctomycetia; order Pirellulales; family UBA1268; genus RGVT01. The sequence goes on along the minus strand of JBJSZP010000360.1, from coordinate 1,819 downwards.
TTGCCGCTCTGGAGGAATTGGCGTAAGATATTCTTACCATGAAAACGACTCTTTCGAGCAAAGGCCAAGTAGTGCTTCCGGCGACAGTCCGGAGGAAACTCGGGCTTCTGCCCGGCGCATCCCTGGAGATCGCTCTGGAAGCGGAGCGGATCGTCCTGGAGCCAATTCGTCCGCGGCCGCCCAAGCCCGTGTTGGGGATAGAGCGTCGCACCGGACTGCCGGTCTTGAAAGCGAGCCCGCGGGCGTTGCCGCTTTCGTCGGGCCAAGTCAAGGAACTCTTGGCGGACTTTCCGTGACCTGGCTCCTGGACGTAAACGTTCTGATCGCCGCGCTTGTCGCGGCACACGAGCATCACGACCGAGTTTCGTCATGGCTGGCATCGCTTCCTGCCGCTGACCGCCTCGCGACCTGTGCGATCACGGAGCTCGGGTTCGTGCGGGTCCTCAATCAGGCCCCGCACCTAAGGGTGCCGGTAAAAGAGTCGGTTCAGCTCCTGACTCGTTTTCGAGCCAATCGTCGTCGCGTCATTGTCAGACTACCCGACGACCACGGCGCATCGGATCTCCCGCAGTGGGTCAAGGCCGGCCGTCAGATCACCGACGGCCATCTCGCCGGTCTGGCTGTGCGACATGGAGCTCGCCTTGCGACGCTCGATGACGGCGTTCCTGGAGCGATCGTCATCCCCGGCTAATGTTGCCACGCAGATCAAGGGGCTTCTTCCAGGCCCAATATGGCTGCCGCCTGATCCCAAGCGGAAAGACGCGATGTGTCTGCGGGGAGCGGAGCGGCAGCGTGGGGATCGAAGAGGATGCGATGCACGTCCGTGGGGAAAAGCGGATGGGCGAGCAGTTCGGGCAGGTCGTCGATGAAGTGCGTGCATCCCACCTCGGCGATCCGCGCGAGCTTGGCTTCCTTCGTCTCCTCGAAAAACACGCGTTCGACGGGCAGCCCGATGCCGGCGGGATCGTGAAATCCGTGCCGCGCGAGCCAGTCGCGGGCTGCCGCATGGAGGTCGTGCCGCTCGCCGAGATATGGAAACCGCGTCCGGTGGCTCACGATCGCAATCGGTAGCCCCGCCGTGCGGCAGGCAGCGAAGAACTCGACCACCCCCGGAAACGGCCGGGCGTCCATCATCCGCGGCCCGTAGATCGTGCCCTGCAGTTCGGTCCAGCGGTCTTCCTGGCCGACGGAGCGGAGATGGTCGCGGATTGCCGTCTTCGAGGTCGCGGCGTGGGGCGGCACGAGCCCCTGCTCCACCGCGATCGCCTGGAAGACATCGTCGTAGCAGACGATCGTGTTGTCGAAGTCGATGCCGATCACGCCTGTGCCCTGTAGCGGCCGGCTATTCGCTCGGCGACCACCTGCGGCGTGAGGCCACACCGCTCCCGCATCCACTGCTGGCTACCGGCTTCTGAGATGAAGGCGTCGGGCGTGCCGATCGCCTCGAGCACGCCGCGGCCCGGCTTGCGGCGGGCGAGCCACTCGGCCACGGCGCTCCCGATGCCGCCGATCACGCTGTGCTCCTCGACCACGGCCACCACGCGAAAGCGATCGAAGCTCTCGCGGAGGAGGGCGTCGTCGAGCGGCTTCACCGTGTGCATGCTCACGACGCGGGCCGAGATGCCGTGCCCCTGGAGCAGTTTCGCCGCCTCGAGGGCCGTGGCCGTCATCGTGCCCATCCCGAGCAGGCAGACATCGGTCCCGTCGCGGACGACCAGCCCGCGGCCGATCTCGAACCGCGGTGGCCTGTCGTGGATGACCGGCTCTCCCTTCTTGCCCAGGCGAATGTACACCGGTCCGGGGCAGGCGAGTGCCGCGG
>JBJSZP010000359.1:0-2834 GCA_046090365.1 Planctomycetia bacterium | reverse complement strand
CGCCGGCTCAATCGCAGGGGCAACTCCTCGCCTCCCCTTTCCAGTTGAGGAGGCTTCGGGCTCCCCGTGTCCTGGAGCAGGCGTATGTAGGCAAGCGCAGCCATGGATGGCGCAGCGCAGCCGGAGTCGAGTGAACGGAGGCCTGGAGGGCCGCAGTGAACGTCCGGCGACGGGATTCGGGGAGCCCGAAGCCGGCGCGCATGGCCGAGCTTCGCACGCCGCGCAGCCTCACGCGTCGTAGTACAGGCAGAACTCGTACGGGTGCGGCCGCAGGCGCATCGGCTGGATCTCCTTCTCGCGCTTGAAGCGGATCCAGGTGGCGATCACGTCCTCGGTGAACACGTCGCCCCGGAGGAGGAACTCCTGGTCGCGTTCGAGCGCGGCGAGGGCCTCGTCGAGCGAGGCGGGAGCCTTCGGCACCTTCGCCAGTTCCTCCGGCGGCAGGTCGTAGATGTCGCGGTCGAGCGGCGGGCCGGGATTGAGCTTGTTCTGGATGCCGTCGATCGCCGCGAGCAGGATCGCCGAGAAGGCGAGATAGGGATTGCAGGTCGGGTCGGGGCAGCGGAACTCGATCCGCTTCGTCTTCGGGCTCGCCGAATACATCGGGATCCGGCAGCTCGCCGAGCGGTTCCGCTGCGAGTAGGCGAGGTTCACCGGGGCCTCGTAGCCGGGCACAAGCCGCTTGTAACTGTTCGTCGTGGGGTTGGTGATCGCTAGGAGCGCCGGGGCGTGGCGGAGGATGCCGCCCATCGCGTGGAGGGCCATTTCCGAGAGCCCGGCGTAGCCCGAGCCCGCGAATAAGGGGTGCCCCTCCTTCCACAGCGAGATGTGGGTGTGCATCCCGGAGCCGTTGTCGCCGTAGATCGGCTTGGGCATGAACGTCACGGTCTTGCCGTGCCGCCGGGCGACGTTCCGCACGATGTACTTGTAGAGGCACATCTGGTCGGCCATGCGCACGAGTTCCTGGAAGCGCATGTCGATCTCGCACTGCCCCGCGGTGGCCACCTCGTGGTGCTGGGCCTCCACGTCGATCCCGCACTGGATCATGGTGAGCATCATCTCGTTGCGGATGTCCATCAGCTGGTCGGACGGCGGGCAGGGGAAGTAGCCCTCCTTGTGCCGGAGCTTGTAGCCGAGGTTTGGCAGTTCCTCACGGCCACGGTTCCACTCCGCCTCGACGGAATCGAGGTGGAAGAAGCCCTCGTGGGCGTTCTGGTCGAACCGCACGTCGTCGAACACGAAAAACTCGGCTTCCGGGCCGATGAAGCAGGTGTCGGCGATGCCGGTGCTCTTGAGATAGTTCACGGCCTTACGGGCCACGTTCCGCGGATCGCGGGAGTAGTCCTCGCGCGTGATCGGGTCCTGCACGTTGCAGATGATCGAGAGCGTGGGGATCGTGGCGAAGGGATCGACCACCGCCGTATCGGGCACCGGCACGAGGAGCATGTCGCTCTCGTTGATCGCCTGCCAGCCGCGGATGCTCGAGCCGTCGAAGCCGAGGCCGTCGTCAAACGTGTCTTCCTCGAGCTTGCCGACGGGGATCGTGAAGTGCTGCCAGGCGCCGAGGAAGTCGGTGAACCTGAGATCGACCGCCTTCACTTCCTTCTCGCGGCACATCGCGAGCACTTCACGGGGCTTCATGATGGGAAATCTCCTGGGATCGCCCCATGATAGTCACGGGCCGGGTGCGGTCGCGGCCCAGCCGTCCGCGGTGCGCTCCAGCCGGAGCCGTCCCGCCCCGCGGAGCCCCGCCATCTCGAGCACGAGCACCGGGGCGGTGCCGAGCCCGTGAGACTCGAGGTCACGCGGCTTGCACGTTCCCGCGTCGACCCGGCGGGCGAAGCCGCGGCCGCCGGAGACTTCCCCTGCCTCGTGGTCGAGCCAGGCGAGCCGGTGCGGCGGCAGTTCCACGGCCGCCACGGGCGGTCCGCCCGGCTCGGGCAGCGTCACCAGCCGCCAGGTGCGGCACGACGCGCCCGTCTCGATGAGCAGGTCGAAGTGCCGGCCGGCCGGGTCGTCGGGGGCTCCCGTGTGCTCGAGGATGGCGAACCGTGGCATGCCGCGACGACGCCTCCGGCTCAGTATCCCTCGTCGGCCGAATCGGCCGCGTCGCCGCCCGGCAGCACGAGCGGCTTCGGCTTGTGGCGGACGGCGCGGCGGGCGTTTTCATCGCGGAGCCGCTCGACCGCGGCCTCGAGGCTCATCGCGCCCAAGTCGCCGTCGAGCCGGTCGCGGAGGCTCACGGTGCCGGCCGCCTCGTCCCGCGGGCCGCACACGACCATCATCGGGATCAGGTCGAGCTGTGCCGTGCGGATCTTGGCCCCGAGTTTTTCCGCCGCGAGATCCAAGCCCGTCCTTAGCCCCGCCGCCTCGAGCCGCGCCTGCACCTGCCGGGCATAGGCCTCGCTCTTCTCGCTCACCGGGATCACCCGCACCTGCTCGGGCGCGAGCCAGAGGGGAAACGCGCCGGCGAAGTGCTCGATGAGCACGCCCACGAACCGCTCCATGCTCCCCAGCGGCGCCCGGTGGATCATCACGGGCTGGTGCTTGGCGTTGTCGGCCCCGATGTATTCGAGGTCGAAGCGTTCCTTGCTCGGGAGGTTGTAGTCGAGCTGCACCGTGCCAAGCTGCCACTCGCGGCCGAGCGAGTCGTTGACCACGAAGTCGATCTTCGGCCCGTAGAACGCCGCCTCGCCCGGCTCGGGCTCGCAGCCCGGGAGGTTCATCCGCCGGGCCACCCGCTCGATCGCGGCCTCCGCCTCGTCCCACCGCTCCGGCGGGCCGACGTATTTGTCGCTCGCCGGATCGCGAAACCCGAGCCGCACGCGGAAGTT
>JBJSZP010000358.1:0-2535 GCA_046090365.1 Planctomycetia bacterium | reverse complement strand
CACGATCCGGCGGACCGATCCGGCGAAGAAGGCACAGGCCATCTTGAACACGCCGCTGGCCACGATCGAGCACATGCCGACGTGCCAGGCGTGGCGGGCCGCCGCCTCCCGCTCCATGCCGCCGGCGAGGGCGGCGGTGAAAGCCGGGCCGAGCACGAAGAACACCATGCCGAACGTGCTCGGGGTGTCGAGGCCGAGGGGCATCGCCGTGACGTCGGTGCGGCCGGTGCGGCGGGCGAGGCGGAAGGCCATCCACGTGAAGAGCAGATCGCCCACCACGACGCCGGCCGCCGTACCCGGCACGAGGTGGGCGAGGGCGAACTCGAGGGGATAGCCGAACACGGAGGCCAGGAGCGACACGGCCAGGACGAGATCGGCCAGATTGTCGAGGGCGAGCCCGAAAAACGCGTTGACGTCGCCCGGGGCGGCCCAGCGGTAGGGCGGGGTGGGTCGGTCCATGGGGGCCCAAGGTAGCACACCCGGCCCGGCCCCCCGGGCGTGGCCCGTCCGGCGGCTATACTCGCGGAACCTCACCGGGGCCGAGGCTTTTTCCGGCTGATTCAGGCCATCCGAACCGTTCCGGCCCCGACTGCGTACCGAAGCATGGTTTCACACGATTCCGATCACCGCGGACGCTCCACCGACCGTCCCGCCGGCAACGGTTTTGCCCCCTCGGGCGATGCCGACCGCCGTGGCGGGTCGCACTCGGACGAGGATCTGCTGCGGCGGTTTCGCGTGGCCGACGACGCAGCGGCGTTCGAGGCACTCGTGCACCGCTACGAACAGGAGCTCTTCAGCTACCTGCGCCGCTACCTCGGCAGCGCGGAGATGGCGGAAGACGTGTTTCAGGCGACGTTTCTGCAGGTCTATTTGAAGAAGGAGAACTTTGAGGACGGCCGCCGGTTTCGCCCCTGGCTGTACACGATCGCCACCAACCAGGCCATCGACGCCCAACGTCGCAATCGACGCCACCGCATGGTGAGCATCGACCACCGCGGCGGTGACGGCGGCGACGACGTGGGGGCGCTCGTGGAGATGCTCGCGGGCAGCGACCGCACGGCCGACGACCAGATGGCGGACGAGGAAGCCCGCGAATGGGTGCGTGCGGCGGTCGACGACCTGCCCGAAACGCTCAAAGGCACGGTCCTGCTCGTCTATCACCAGGGAATGAAATACCGCGAGGCGGCCGACGCGCTCGGCATCCCCGTGGGCACCGTGAAGAGCCGGCTCCACGCCGCGCTCCTCAAGCTCAACGAATCATGGCTGGCCAGCGGACGCATCCGCTCATGAACACCGACACCGGAACGGAGTGAACCCTCCATGCGTGACGACCTCGTCGGCTACCTGTTGAACGCGATCGATCAGCCCGAGGCCCGGCGGATCGAGACGGCCCTCGCGGATCCCGACACGGGCCCGGCGCTCCGGCGGGAGCTCGACATGCTGCGCAAGGCGACGCGGGTGCTCGAGCCCGACCGCGAGCCCTTCGCGCCGCCCCCCGGGCTCGCCGCCCGCACGATGGCGTTCGTCACATCCCAGGCGGCCTCCGGCCCGCTGCCCACGCCGCGGGTGTTCTCGCCGTCGATCGACGAGCCAGCCACCCGCCCCGGCGCCTGGCTCGACCGCGTGCTCATCGCCGCGACGGCGCTCGCCGCCTGTGTGCTCGTGGCCCCGCTCCTCCTCGACTCGATCACCGACGCCCGCGCCCGCCGGGTGGAGCGGAGCCTCCAGACCACCTCCGCCGCGCTCCAGGGCTACGCCGAGTCGCACCGCGTGTTCCCCACGCCCCCCGACTCCGGCCCGCTCTCCCGCGCCGGCCTCTACGCCCCGACGCTCGTATCGGAAAAACGCCTCGTGGCCGACGACGGCACCCTGCTCGTTCCCGGCACCACGCTCGATCGGCAGGGCAACTTCCGCATCCCGTCGCTCGAGGAACTCAAGGCGGCGGTGGGCACGCCCCGGTTCGACGAACTGGTGCGGACCATGGGGGGCGACTTCGGCTACACGCTCGGTCACCGGGCTGCAGACGGGAGGCTCGAGCCCAATCGTGATCTGCGTCGCAGGCACCACCCGCTGATGGCCGACGCCCCTGCCGCCGGGAGTGAGAAGAGCGACAACCATCCGGACGGGTTTCACTACATCCTGTTCGAGGACGGCCACTTCGAACGGCTGCGGGTAGACGCCATCCATCGCGATGATGACCAACTCTACCGCAATCACAAGGGCGAGGTCGCTGCCGGCGTCGATCCCGAGGACGCCGTGATCGGCGACTCGCACCACCAGCCCTGAGCCGTCAGCGACCCATGGCTCGCTTGGCGGCGTCGGCCACCGCGGCGGTGGTGATCCCGAAGTGCTCGTAGAGCGTGCCGGCCGGGGCCGAGGCCCCGAACGAGTTCATTCCCACGAAGATTCCACGGTCGCCGAGCCACCTCTCCCAGCCGAAGCCGCTGGCCGCCTCGCAGGCCACCCGCGCGGTGACGGCCGCCGGCAGCACGCTCTCGCGGTAGGCCGAATCCTGCTCGGCGAACAGGTCCCACG
>JBJSZP010000357.1:0-11792 GCA_046090365.1 Planctomycetia bacterium | reverse complement strand
GTCCTGATCACGAAGAACAAGGGCGGCCAGCCGCTCATGAGCCACCTCTGGGGCGCGGGCTTCCTGCCCACGAAGCACCAGGCGGTGCGCTTCCGCTCCGGGGCCGATCCGGTGCTCTACGTGAATAACCCGCCGGGCGTGTCGCGGGAGAATCGGCGGCAGCTCCTCGACGGCTTGCGCGAGCTCCACGAGCACCAGTTCGCCGGCACGCCCGACGCCGAGATCACGGCCCGGATCGCCAACTACGAGATGGCATTCCGGATGCAGGCCAGCGTGCCGCAGGTGACCGATTTTTCCGACGAGCCGCAGAGCGTGCTCGACCTGTACGGCCCCGATGCCAAAGACCCGGGCACCTTCGCGGCCAACTGCCTGCTCGCCCGCCGGCTCGCGGAAAGGGGCGTGCGATTTATCCAGCTCTATCACCAGGACTGGGATCACCACGGCGGGCTCAAGGGCGGCATCCGGTCGGAGTGCAAGCAGACCGACCAGCCCGCCGCCGCGCTCGTGCAGGATCTGGCCAACCGCGGGATGCTCGACGACACGCTCGTGGTGTGGGGGGGCGAGTTCGGCCGCACGAACTACTGCCAGGGCCTCTACACGCCGGGCGCCGACTTCGGCCGCGACCACCATCCGCGCTGCTTCACGATCTGGATGGCGGGCGGCGGCGTGAAGCCGGGCACGACCTACGGCGAGACCGACGAGTACGGCTACAACATCGTGAAGGACGGCGTGCACGTGCACGACTTCCACGCCACGATGCTGCACCTCCTCGGCATCGACCACGAGCGGCTCACCTACAAGTTCCAAGGCCGCCGCTACCGGCTCACCGACGTCCACGGCAAGATCGTGAAGGGCATCCTCACCTGATGTGGGGCAAGCGTCCCGCTTGCCGTGAGTTGACACCGCATTGGCAACCGAGACGGTTGCCCCACGCTTACATTACGTACACCGCGATCGCGGCGGTGATCAGAGCGGCCGCGCCGATTCGTCGCACGAGCGTGGCCCGATCCACTCGCTGCTCCAGCTCGTGCCAGCCGAGGTGGGCGAGCAGCGCGCCGATCACCACCGACATGATCCCCCGCGTCGACTGGACGACGTTGCCGAACAGCGCGCCCACGAGGCCGAAGCACACGTACAGCCCGGCCATCGCGGCGAGCCACGTGGCCGCGTAGATGCAGGCGGCCCGCCAGGCCGCCCAGCCCGTGCCCCGGTCCACCGCAGGCCAGCCGGCGACGAGCAGCGCGACGCACGTCGCACCGCACACGACATACGTGAGCAGCATGGCGAGCATGGCGGCGGAAAGCCGGCTGGCAGACCCGCCGGGACCGGTCTCGAGGGCATCGATCAGCCGCACGATGCACAGGTCGGCCAGCGCGAACAGCAGGCAGACGCAGAGAATCCGCGTGAATGCACCGCGCGACAGTCCGCCGGCTGTGCCCTGCAGGAGCGCGGTGGCCGCCACGCTGAGGGCCACCGCCAGCCACTGCCGGCCCGAGAGCGGCTCGCCGACGACGACGGCCACCACGATCGCGAGCATGAAGATCTTGAGCCCGAGGAACGGTGTCAGCCGCGAGGCCTCGGTCCGCCGTAACAGCGAAAACAGGACGAGGTTGCCGAGCAGGTAGAGCAGCGACGCCGCAACGAGCGGCAGCCCGAAGGAGGCTGGCGACGGCGTCGCGGCCGGCCAAAGCAGCGCGGCCACGGGTGCCGAGACGAGCCCCATCACGATGTGCGACCGGAGGAGCAGCCCGAGCGCCGCCCCCTGCCGCGCCTCGGCGGCGTGGCCAAGCGCGTGGTGCCGCGAGAGCAGATACGACAACGACATGCAGGCGCCCGAGAACAGGCCGGCGGCGATGCCCAGCCAGGTGGTTCCGGCGGCGATGCTCACGGTCATGCGGTGGGGCGATCGGGAGGCGGGGCCGCGGGGTGGCCGCGGCGGAGGGAGTCTTTAAGGCTGATGAAGTCGGAGAGCAGGAAGATCACCGTGAAGAACGCGAGCGTGACCTCCATCAGGGTGACGAGCTTCGCCGGGATCGACTGGGGCGTGACGTCGCCGAATCCGAAGAACGTGAAGTTGAGCACGCTGAAGAACAGGCAGTCGAACAGGATCCGCGGCTCCCCCAGGCCGGGATCGAAGCCGCCCAGGCTGCCCGGCTCCGCCGCCTCGAGCATGAAGAAGTCGAGCGCGAACGAGACCGTGATCTGGGCCATGTTCACGCCCATCAGCCCGAGGAAACGGTGGTAGGGGATCTCGTGGGCCGTGGCGAGGAGGATGTGCTGCAGGTTCTCGGCGAAGAAAAAAGCGGTCTTGGCGAGGGCGAGCCCGGTCACGAGCCAGCAAATGGCTCCGGGCGACATCGCGCCCGTCCGCCAGAGCTCGTGCACGATTCCCGCGAGCACGAGGATGGCCACCGTCTCGATGGCCTGTCGGGTGCGCTGGCTGGGGGAGGATCGTGGCATGCGGTGTCGGTCCGTGGCGGGCAGCAGGATACCGCATTCCCCGCACGACCGTTGCACCCGTCACGGCCGGCACGGCCCGCTGACCGCCGACCCTGCGCCGCCGCTCCCCGGCCCGCCGGAGGCGAAATCGGCCTGTAGAGTTCAGGAGGAAAGGATTCCTCGCATGGCCTCGATCGACCGCTCGTTTCCGTCACAGTTTCCGGCAGGCCGCTATGGCGGCCCGCGCCCCGGCATGCCCGCGGTGGAGGCCGCCGCCCCGCGGCCCGACGCCCCGCGCGACAGGCTCCGCGACATCGCCGCGCTCGTGCTCCTCGCCGCGTGCCTGTTTCTCGTCGCGGCGCTTGCCACCTACGACCCGGCCGACCCGCCGACGGCCCGGGCCTTTCCTCCGCACGCCCAGGCCATGAACGCCTGCGGTCGGATCGGCGCGGTGGCGTCGGCCACGCTCTACGAGTGGCTGGGCATCGGCGCCTGGTTCGTCGTCGGCTTGCTCGTCGGCGTCGACGTCGCGCTCCTGCGCCGTCGTGGCCTGCCTGATCTGCCCGTGCGTGCCGCCGGCGCCGTGACCGCGACGGTCGGTCTGTGCACGCTCCTGGCGCTGTTCGTGCCCCACTGGTTCCCGCGGCCGGTGTGGGGGCCCGGCGGCTCGGTCGGCGCCCTGGGCCGCGTGCTCGCGGAGACCCATCTGGCCACTGCCGGCGCGGCCATCCTCGCCGCCGGCGCCACCGCCGCGGGCCTGTTCCTGGCCTGCGACACGGTGCTTGTCGCGCTCGGTGCGGCGAGCCTCGCCGCGGCCGCGGCCGTCGCCGACGCGATCCGCGCCGGTTCCGGAGCGGTCCGCAGCCGGCTCGTGCGCGACCGCGCGGCGAGTGCGGGCGACGCGTCTGCCACGGGCTTGGCCGAGGGCTTCCACCTGTGGCTGCGCGGAATCGATCGTGCCCTCGAGCCAGACGACTCCGACGCGGACGACGCCGGGCCCACGATCAAGGTCCGCCGCCGCGAGATCGAGCGCGAGATCGAGGACGAATCGTCGTACGACGACGATTCGGAGGCCTTCGACGTGGATGCCGACGCAACCGACGGCGGCGACGGCTCGTCGGCCGACGACGATTCGGCCGATCCGCCCGTGCCGATCCGTTCGCGTGGCAGCCGCCGCACGCCCGCCTCGGTGCTCGAACTCGCTCCCGACCCGACGGCCGACTACGAACTGCCGTCGATCGACCTCCTCCTCCCCGCCGAGCAGCTCCAACTCGACGCCCAGGAGCAGGAGGTCCGCGAGCGGGCCAAGGTGCTCGAGAAGACGTTCGCCGACTTCGGCTTCAAGGTGCGCGTGGTCGAGATCGAGACGGGGCCCGTCATCTCGCAGTACGAGATCGAGCTCGAGGCGGGCCTGCGCCTGGCCAAGATCGCGAACCTCGCCGACGACCTCGCGATCGCGCTGCGCGTGCCGAGCGTGCGGATCGTGGCCCCGATCCCCGGCAAGAACTCGGTGGGCATCGAGGTGCCCAACACGGAGCGGCAGATGGTCCGGCTCCGCGAGGTGATCGAGGAGACGCAGGCCAAGAGCCGCACGATGAAGATCCCGATCTTCCTCGGCAAGGACGTGGCCGGCAACCCGATGGTGGTCGACATGGCCGCCATGCCCCACCTCCTGATCGCGGGCCGCACCGGCACGGGCAAGAGCGTGTGTCTCAATTCGCTGATTGTTTCGATGCTCATGACCCGCCGGCCCGACGAGGTGCGGATGCTGATGATCGACCCCAAGATGGTCGAGCTCACGCCCTACAAGTCGCTGCCTCACCTCATGCACCCGGTGGTCACCGACATGAAGAAGGCGGAGGCGATCCTCGCCTGGGCGGTGGACAAGATGGAGGAGCGGTACGCGATGCTCGCAAAGGTGGGCGTGCGGCACCTCTCGCAATACAACGCCCTCGGCCGCGAGACGATCCTCGAGCGGATGCAGCCGGAGAGCGACGAGGAGGCGGCCGCGATCCCCACCACGATGCCCTACATCGTGATGATCGCCGACGAGATCGCCGACATGATGATGACGGCCGGCAAGGAGATCGAGCAGCACATCATCCGGCTCGCCCAGAAGAGCCGGGCCGTGGGCATCCACCTCGTGCTCGCCACGCAGAAGCCGACGGTCGACGTCATCACGGGCCTCATCAAGAGCAACCTCCCGGCGCGGATCGCCTTCCAGGTGGCCAGCCGTACCGACAGCCGCGTGGTGCTCGACGAGATGGGCGCCGAGCGGCTCCTCGGCAACGGCGACATGCTGTTCCTCTCCCCCGGCACGAGCCAGATCCTCCGCGGCCAGGGAACCTATCTCTCCGACGACGAGATCGGCCGCGTGATGGCGGCGGTCGGCACCGACAAGCCACAGTACGCGGAGGAACTCGTGAACCTCCAGCCCGCTCCGGCGGGCGACGCGCCCAAGGGCCCGAGCCCCAAGGACAAGGACGAACTCTACGAGGCGGCTGTGGAGGTGGTGATCCGCGAGGGGCGTGGCAGCGTTTCCCTGCTCCAGCGGGCGCTCGGCGTGGGCTACGGCCGCGGGGCCCGCCTCATCGACTTCATGGCCGAAGACGGCGTCGTGGGCCAGTATGCCGGTTCGCAGGCCCGCGAGGTGCTCCTCACGATGGAGCAGTGGGCCGAGCGGAACGGCACCCAGCCCGTGCCGGCCGACCCGGCCCCGCGCGGCAAGCTCAAGATCCAGCCGCACGCCGCCCCCGCCACCCCGGCGGTCATCGACGACGCCGACGAGGCCGACCGCGATGACGCCTTCGCCGACGACTACGAAGACGACGAGGACGCAGAGGGCGAGAGCGACGAGTACGACGACGAGGACACAGACTCTGCGTACTGACTGTAGGTGCAGATTGCTCAATCTGCACCCGGACGCAAACCGCAGATTACCAATCTGCGGCTACAGCGATGCTCAGCCTGCCCGCCTGTAGGTGCAGATTGTTCAATCTGCACCATGAAGCGGATACTCCGCCACGACCGAGTGCTCCGTCGCCCCGTCGAGCCTGCGGCTTTCATAGAGCTGGAATCGGTCGGCCGGCAGGCCATCCACTTCGAGCCCGGCCGTCTCGCCGAGCACCCGGGCCGTCCAGGCCCGCGGCACGGCCGGCGTGAGGCGGGCGAGCGTGATGTGCGGAACGTACGGCCGTCGCTCGACATCCAGGCCGCACGCTTCGAGCGCCGCGCCGATCGCCGCGTGCAGGCTCATGAGTGCCGCGGATTCAGCCACGCCCGCCCACAGGACGGTTGGCCGGCCCCGCGGTGGAAACACGCCCGTGCCCAGGATCACGATCGCGAACGGCTCGCACCGCACCCGGGCGAGCGACTCGCGCAAGGCCGTCTGATCGTCGTCGTGGACGTCGCCGAGGAAGTGGAGTGTGAGGTGCATCTGGGCCGGCCGGACCGGCCGCACGCCCCGCGGCGGCTGCGCCACCAATCGGCCCAGTTCCCAGGCCACGGGCTTGGGGAGGTCGATCGCGATGAACATCCGGCGGCTCACGGACGGATCCCCGAGTGAGGCGAGGCAAACCGGCGTCGATTTCCGGTGTCCCGAATTCCGACTAGGCTAGCAGCATGCGCACGATCGAAATCTACGACACCACGCTCCGCGACGGCAGCCAGGGGGAAGGCGTCAACTTCTCGCTCGAGGACAAACTGGCGATCACCCGCCGGCTCGACGAGGCGGGCGTCGATTTCATCGAGGGCGGCTATCCCCTCTCAAATCCCAAGGACGCCCAGTATTTCGAGCGGGTGCGCGGGCTGAAGCTCGCCCACTCGCGGGTCTGCGCCTTCGGCATGACCCGCCGCCGCGGGATGACGGCCGCCGCCGACCCCGGCATGAAGGCGCTTCTCGACGCGGGCACGAGCATCGTCACGATCGTCGGCAAGACCTCGGCGTTTCACGTGAGCGAGGTGCTCGGCGTGTCGCGCGAGGAAAACCTCGCCATGATCACCGACACGGTGGCCCACCTCACGCAGGCCGGCCGGGAGGTGTTCTACGACGCCGAGCACTTCTTCGACGGATGGAAGCTCGACCGCGGCTACGCCGCCGAGACGATCGTCGCCGCCGCCCGGGCGGGCGCCACGCGGATCGTATGCTGCGACACGAACGGGGGCACGCTGCCCGACGAGATCGCCCGGATCCTCGGCGAGGCCGCCGCCGCCCTCGCCGCGGCCGGCTGCGCACGCTCCCTCGCGATCCACTGCCACAACGACTGCGACCTCGCCGTGGCCAACTCGCTCGCCGCGGTGGCGGCGGGCGCCGTGCAGGTGCAGGGCACGATCAACGGCCTCGGGGAGCGGTGTGGCAACGCCGATCTGATCTCCGTGGTGGCGAACCTCGCGCTCAAGCTGCCCGGCTTCACCGTGCTCGGGAGCAAGGGGGCCGCCCACCTCACGGAGCTCTCACGGTTCGTCTACGAGACGGCCAACATGAGCTACCGGCCCGGCCAGCCTTTCGTGGGCGCGAGCGCCTTCGCGCACAAGGGGGGCATGCACGTCCACGCCGTGGCCAAGGCGACGGAGTCGTACGAGCACATCGCGCCCGAGGCGGTGGGCAACTCGCGCCGGATCCTCGTGAGCGAGCTCTCCGGCCGGTCGAATATCGCCGCGCTCGTGACGCGGGCCGACGTGAAGAACGACCGGGCGATCCTCGACCGTGTGCTGGCCGAGGTCTGCCGTCTCGAGAATGAGGGCTGGCAGTTCGAGGCGGCCGGGGCGTCGTTCGACCTGCTCGTCGATCGGATCGCCGGCACGTTCACGCCCGCGTTCGTGCGCGACAGCTACAACGTCGACGTCGAGAGCCGCGGTGACGGCGACGTGCGCACGCTCGCCACCGTGAAGCTGCGCGTGGCCGATGGATTGCGGCATGAGGTGGCCGAGGGCGACGGCCCGGTGAACGCGCTCGACGCGGCCCTCCGCAAGGCGCTCGCCACCACGTATCCGGCCGTCGAGCGGATGCACCTTCTCGATTACAAGGTGCGGGTGATCAATGCCCAGGAGGGCACGGCGGCCAAGGTGCGGGTGTCGATCGAGAGCACCGATGGCGACCGCGTGTGGGGCACCGTCGGCGTGAGCGAAAACGTGATCGAGGCGAGCTGGCTCGCCCTCGCCGACTCCTTTCATTACTTCTTGCGGACCGCGTAGGACAGGCTTCAGACCGTCTGCCGTGAATGCCGGCAGGTGATGGAAGCTTGAATCGTCGCGTCACGCAGACCCCGTCGCTTCCGCTCCGGGCTTCTTGGGTGGACCGCGGCTACGTTACCAGCCGCATCGTTTCCTCGAACGACCGCAGGCCGGCCGTGGCCCCCACGCCCGTCACGCAGCAGGCCGCGGTGGCGGCGCCCAGCCGGCCCGCCTGGTCGAGCGGCATCCCGCGCAGGATCCCCGTGATCAGGCCGGCGAGCAGGGAATCGCCGGCCCCGGTCGTGTCGGCCACGGGCCCGGGGGCGGGTACGCAGGGAATCTCGAGGAACTCTCCCGCCCGTGGACTGAGGAGCGTGCCTCGCGATCCGAGCTTCACACCGGCGACGCCCCGCAGGCCATGCGCGCGATACGTGGCCAGGATCTCGCGGGGATCGGAAAGGCCGGTCTGATGCACCGCCTCGTCGAGGCTCGGCACGTAGAGATCGACGTGCGGCAACGCGGGGGCGATCACCGCGAGCCTGCCCCCGCTGCCGCCCGTCTCGAGCGCCACCTGGCAGCCGGCCTCGCGCAGCACGCCCACCGCCTCGCCGATCGCCGGCTCGAGCCCCGGCAGGAGCCCGAAATACCCCAGCAGCGCAAGCCGGGCCTTGGAAAACTCGCCGCGTTGCCGGCGGAGGTAGGCCACGTCGATCGCCCGGCATGCGCCGACATGATGGGCGAAGCTTCGCTCGCCGGACGGATCGATGAGCACGGCCGTCGAGCTCGTGGCATGTCCGGCATGCGCCTCGACGGCGGCGGCCCCGATGCCCTCGGCCACGAGCCGGCGCCGCACCACGCCCCCCCACACGTCGTCGCCGACCATGCTCGCTGCGGCGACGGTGAGCCCCAGGCGGCGCATGGCGATCCCGGAGTTGCACACGATCCCGCCGGTCGTGACGTCGATGGGGTCGACCTCGAACAACTTCCCCCCGCCGATCGGCGCGGCGAGGCCCACGGGCTTGACGAGGATGTCGGCGGTGCAGGTGCCGCAGACGATGCAGTCGTGTTTCAGGGATTCGGCCATGGCTCACATCGAGAGGGTGCGTTGGCCCGTCACGATACCAAACACAAGGCGGCCCCCGGGAGCAAAACTTTTACCATTGCGGCCGGATCCGCAGCACGAGCCAGGCCGAAAGGCCGGCGAGCGCCGCGAAGCCGCCGAAGATCAAGGGGAGCGGCACGGCCTGGTCGCGGAGCCAGCCGAAGCCCACGTCGGCGAGGCCGCCGCACGAGATGCTCGCCAGGTTCATGAGGCCGTAGCCCGCCGCCCGCTGGTCGGGCCGCACGATCTGGGAGAGGATCGGCATGTTGTTGGTGTCGAACAGGCCCCAGCCGACACCGAACAGCATCAGAAACAGGATCGCGAGCGGAAGCGATTTCGTGCCCACCACGATCCCCACGCCGAGCAGGGCCGGCACGATCAGGGCCATCCCGAGGGCGCTGGCGTAGATCCGCCCGCGGTCGGTCGACCGCATCCAGCGGTCGGCCAGCCAGCCGCCGAGGAAGGCGCTCACGATCGCGGCCGACTGCCACCACACGACGGCGCTCACGCCCGCGATCCCCTGCGTGAGGCCGAGGTCCTGCTGGAGCACGCTCGGCATCCAGTCGCGGACCACCCAGCCGGCGATCGCGGGGAGCGTGAAGTAGGCGAGCAAGAGGCGAAACGATCCGTTGCCGAGCAGCGCCCGCCACGAGGCGAGGGGCGACTCAGCGGGGCCGCGCGGCCGCGTGCGGCCGTCCCCCGGCTCCCGCAAGAGGAAGAGGAGCGGCACCGCGTAGGCCACGCCCACCAGGCCGATCGTGGAGAAGCCCCAGCGCCACCCGAGCGTGGGGCTGTCGGCCACGAATCCGCCCAGGCTGCCGAGCATCACGCCGAGGTAGATGCCGATCTGGTGGATGCCGACGGCCCGAGACCGCGTGGCCGAGGCGTGGTGGTCGGCGATCAGCGCGAGCGCCGTCGGAATGTAAAACGCCTCGGAGAGCCCCATGGCGGCCCGCGTCGCGAGCAGGTGGTCGTACGTCGTGGCCTGCCCCGTGGCCCAGGTGACGGCCGACCAGGCGAACAGGCTCGCGCAGATGATCAGCGGCTTCGAGAACCGGTCGGCGACGAGGCCCGCGAACGGGCTGGCGACGGCGTAGGTCCACTTGAACCAGGCGAGCATGTGCCCCCACTGCTCCTGGCTCTCGATCCCGGTCACGTCGCCGATGATCGACCGCTGCATCGTGGCCACGAGCTGGCGGTCGAGGTAATTGAGCAGCGCCACGGGAACGAGGAGCGCGACGACGAGCCAGGCGGTGCGGTGCATGCGGGCGGAGTGTAGCCCAAAGCTACCGGGCCGCGTGCAGCATCCAGGCCGCGATGCCCGCCCGCAGCGACCAGGCGACCGTCCGCAGCCAGTTCGACCGCACGAGCCGGTCGACGATCCCCGCCGCGTGACCGTCGCGGGCCAGCCGTGCGTGGAGCGGCATCTGGACGGCGAGCGTCGAAACCCAGAGCAGGCCGACGAGCGCGAGGCCCGCGACCGCGAGCCACCGCGGCACGCCGGGGGGCGGCGACCAGGCGAGCACGATGGCCGCGAATCCCTCCACGAGCATGAAGGGGATCACCACGCGGCCGGTGCGCCGCTGGTTTTCGAGCGCATAGGCCTGCTCGTCGTCGACGCCCCACGCGAACAGCGGATAGTGGACCACCTGCACGAACCAGATGATGCCGCACATCGCCCCGGAGGCGACGGCCTGGAGCAGGAGGACGACGGCTGCGGGCGTCACGGAGTGGTCGCCCCGCCCTGGCCGGCCACGCGCTCTGCGCGAGCCGCGTGGAGCAGGATCAGTCCAAAGGGAACCCACCACACGAGGTCGTTCGTGGGGAGCGTGACGCCGAATGCGGCCGGCACCTCCCCGCGCAGCACGCCCATCACGTAGCCCAGCGGCCCGAACACCTTGCCCAGGAATCCCACGAGCACGATCGGCCAGTGCCGCACCGGGTCGGTCGAGGCGGCCAGGTAGCCGATGCCGTACACGCCCACGATCATGCCGACGCACTGCCAGATAAACGGATAGTTGGGCTGATCCATCCCGGTGAGCGTGAAGAGCCACGAGGGCACGAGCACCGTGAGGGCGCCCCAGGCGAGGTTGTAGACGCCGGCGGCGACGAGCCAGCGGCTCATCCACGCTGGGGCGGAGGATTCGACGGGGGCTCGCATACGGGTCATTCCGGGGCGGTGGAGCATACGGTCACTGGAAGGAAAACCGCACGCGGCGGCTGCAACCAACACGGGTCCGCAAAAAAGACCGCGTTTTCCGGGCTGGGGGCCCGGCCCGACCCCGAAACGCTCGGCCGTGGACCGGGCCGCCGGCGCCTGGTGGCCGCGAGCGTCTGATAAGGTGCCTTTCCGTTCGTGGCCGTGGTCGTCTGGAACGGCGGAGGAACCGTGGACATCTCGCTGGGCACTCTGCAGACGGCGGACGATGCCGCCGTGGCCAGCCTCCTGCAGCGATCGCTCTACGACTGGTACGAGCGACGGCTGCGGCAGGGAGCGCGGTTCGGCACCGACCCGACGCCGTTCCGCATCTTTCCCCGCGTCTACCGCCGGCTCGATCCGGGCTGCGAGATCGCCGCCCGCGACGGCAGCGGGCGGATCGTGGGCGTGTGTTTCGTGCATCCGCGCGAAACGCACCACGCCATCGGGATCGTCGCCACCGACCCCGACGCGGCGGGCCGCGGCGTGGCGCGGCTGATGGTGGAGGAGGCGCTGCGCCGGGCCGACCGGGCGGGCCTGCCGATGAGGCTCGTGTCGAGCCTGCTCAATCTCGACTCGTTCTCGCTCTACAGCCGGCTGGGGTTCTCACCCCGCACGATCTACCAGGATCTCGAGCTCGCTGTGCCCGCCGCCGGCATGGCCCATCCGCGACCGGCCGACGCCGGAGCGATCCGCCGCGCAACGGCCGCAGATGCCGGCGCGCTCGCCGACCTGGAATTCGCCCTGTCGGGCATCCGCCGGCTGCGCGACGTCGAGTTCCTGCTGGAGCCCGCCTCCGGATGGCGCGTGTGGCTGGCCGCCAACGCCGGGGGCCGAGCCGTCGGCTTCCTCGCCGGCAGCGGCCACGCGGAGTTTCCGATG
>JBJSZP010000356.1:0-6783 GCA_046090365.1 Planctomycetia bacterium | reverse complement strand
GTCTGTGTCTGCCTTGTTGTGAGCGCGCCGTCTCGTGACTGCCCAGACCCTCTCGCCGGACGTTCACTGCGGCCCTCCATGTCGCCTCTCCCTGTGGGAGAGGCCGGCCGCAGGCCGGGTGAGGGTGCTTTCGTTGCGCTGCGAAAGGCACCCTCACCCGGCCTGCGGCCGGCCTCTCCCACAGGGAGAGGCGACATGGAGGGCCGCAGTGAACGTCCGGCGAGGTGGTACGGGGCAACCCCGAGCCGGTGCAGCTGCATTGACCGGCAAGCGGGACGGTTGTCCTACGGAGCCGTGATCAGCGAAGCCGCGTTTCGGCGGCTTCGGCGCGGCTGGCCATTTCGGCGTAGGTCTTCGACTGCTCGTCGTTGCCCTGCTCGGCGTACATCGTCGAGAGGTTGCCGTAGGGGACGGCGAGCGAGCGTTCGGCGAGCTGCTCGCGATCGACGGCTTCCACCATGAGGTCGACACCCTTGCGGCTCAGGGCGAGGGCGTCGTCGCGGCGCTCCACCTGCCAGTAGGAGATCGCCATGCTCACGAACGATTCGCCGAGCCGGCCGAGTTCTCCCTGCTCCTGGAAGGTCGAATTGCCCTCCCAGTGCGGCACCACCTTGTCGAACCAGGTCACGGCCGTCGCGTGCGCGCCGTGCTGCAGGCTGTGGAGGATGCCGATGCGGAACAGGAGGTCGCCCACCTTGCGCCGGTCGGCGTCGGTGAGTTCCCGCTGCTCGGCGCCGCGCTCGAGGTAGGCGGCCGTGAGCGTCGCGTTCTCGAGCATGTCGGAGGCGTCGCCCCGCTTGAGGCTGGCGTCGATGGCGTCGGCGAGGCCGAGGCCCACCTCCCAGTCGATCTGTCGCCGCCGCCAGGGGTCTTGGATCTGGGTGTCGAGCTGCTCGCGGGTTTCGAGGAGCCGCTTCACCCACGGCAGCGATTCCACGCCTTCGGCGCAGCTGGCGGCTGCGGCGAGGGCGCCGCGGCAGAGTTCGAGCTCGAGTCGGGCACGGTCCGGGCTGTCGGCGGGCACGGCGCCCACGAGCGTTTCGCTGCGGCTGATCCACTTGGGGATCACCCGGCCCTTCTGCTGCCAGGTGCCGCGGGCGATGGCCAGTGCGGTGCCGAGGTGGGCGTCAAGCAGCACGTCGCGGGCGGCCTTCTGGATGGCCTTCGACTGGTTCGTGCTCAGTGGCACAGCCTTGCGGATCGCCTCCTCGAAGTGGGCGACGCTCTTCTGGTAGTCGGCGGGCGTGGCGGCCAGTTCCACCCGGCCGAGCATCCGCGCCGTCTGGGCGGTGACCAACGGCGGCACACTCTCGACGCCGCGCACACCCTCCACCTGCGCGCGTGCCTCGTCGATCCGGCCGAGGGCCAGGAGCACGTCGGCATGCTTGAGCCGCGTCCAGATGTCGACGGGGTCGAGCTTCTCGGCCGCGTCGGCGATGGCGACGGCCTGCTGCCAGCGGCCCTGTTCGCAGAGCAATCCGAGGAGCAGCCGGTGGGCCCGCACGTGGCTCGGGTCGATTTCGATCGCGTACTGCAGATCGGCGACGGCCGCCGCCGAGTTGTGGTCGACCTCGCCTTCGGCCCGCAGCACAAACGGCTCGGGATCGAGGGGCTCGAGCAGGACGGCTATCGCCGTCTGCGTCCCGGGCTTCACGCTGATCACCACGCCCCGCTCGGGAAAGACCTCGCCAATCGACACGCCGTTCTCGTCGAGGATCGACACGGTGCGGAGGTCGGCGATGTCCATCTGGGTGGCGAGCTGCCGCAGCGACACCGGCTCCGCGAGCTTGATCGTGATCGAGTCGACCACATCTTCGACGAGCGTGACCTCGATCCGCTCGAACGGCTCCATTGCCCAGGACAGTCCCTTCGCGTCGTCTTCGCGGACGAAGGCCTCGCCCGGCCCCCAGGAGGATTCAATCTGCTCGCGGGTGGTCTTTCCCGGCAGCACACCGCGGAAGCTCGCGGGATCGATCGCGAGCGTCGGGGTCTCGGAAGGCGTTCGGGGCGTCGGCGGCGCGGCCGCGGCCTGCGGCTTCGTCTCGTCCGGCTCCGACTCCTGCTGCGGCGTCGCGTTCACCGCAGCGGCGGCGGGCGCGGCGGGCCGGGTCTCAACCGCAATCTCGGTCTGTGGGCGCGGAACATCGGCGGGCGGAGCGGCATCGGCTGGCGTCGACGCGCCATCGGGCGCGAGCACGCTCACCTCGGGGCCCAGCGGAGTCTTTCCCTTCGCATCCGGTGCGGCCGCCGCCTCCCGGGCCTTGGCCTCCATCTTGGCCGCAGCTTCGTCGGCGAGCTCCGTCCAGCCGCCGGTGAGCACCGTGGCTGAGGGCGCGGCGGGGGGCAGGGCTGGCTTGGCCGCCGGGTCGCGGCCGCTGATCGACTCGATCCAGGCAGGCAGCCGCATCAGTGGCCGTGGCGCCGCACTCGCGTCGCCGGCGGTCGGCTCGGCGGTCAAAGCATTGCCGGTCAGCCCGACCGCAACCGCGGAGGCGACGAGAGAACGCACGAGAAGAGCACGCGAACACCGCTGCTTGACCACGGGAATGTCCTCCTTGACGACTCTTTCCGGCACCGCGCTCGGTGGGCCGGAGCGAGCAGGAACGTAGGCTCACCCCCTCGCCGGGTCCAGACCATCTTGAACCGCTTTCCGCATCGCGAACTGCTCCCTTCAAGACGGCCGCCTCGCGAAATTCCCCCGCCTTCCCAGACCGCCGCGCGGGCGTTCCATGGGTACACTCCCCTGTATGGCCGCTTCCGAGCCCTCCGCCGCGTCCTCCGCCCGCCCGCTGGTCGTCGTGCTCGGCGGCGGGATGGCGGGGCTCGCAGCCGCCGAGACGCTCGCCGATTCGGGCCGCAGCCGGGTGGTGCTCGTGGAGCCGACCGGCCGGCCCGGCGGGGTGCTCGACACGGTGCGGCGCGACGGCTGGCTCGTGGAGCGGTCGGCCGACAATTTCCTTGCCGCCCGGCCCGAGGGCCTCGCGCTCTGCGAGCGGCTCGGCCTCTCCTCGAGCCTCATCGGCGTCGATCCGGCGGTGCGCCGGGCGCTCGTGTTTCATCGCGGCCGCACCGTGCCGGCCCCGGCAGGGTTTCGCCTGCTCGCCCCGGGCGATGTAGCCGGCGTGCTCGCATCGCCGCTCCTCTCGCCGCTCGGGAAGGCGCGGGTTCTCGCCGAGCGGTTTGTGCCGCGGCGCCGCACCGCAGGCGACGAGCCGCTCGAGGAGTTTGCCGTGCGCCGTCTCGGAAGGGAGGCGTTCGAACGGCTCGTGCAGCCGCTCGTGGCCGGCATCTGGACGGCCGACCCGGCCCGGCTGAGCATGGCGGCGGCCTGCCCGGAATTCGTCGCGCTGGAGCGCGACGCCGGCAGCCTCACGGCCGGCGAGCGGGCCCGCCTGCGGGCGGCCGGCCGGCGCGCCGCGGCGACCGGCGCCCGCTATGGCCAGTTCGTCGCGCTCGCCGACGGCATGGGCACGCTGCCGCGGGTGCTCGCCGAGCGTCTCACGTCGCTGGGGGTCGAGTTTCGCACGGCGGCCGCCCGCAGCATCGCCCGCGCCGACGGCGGGTGGCTCGTGGGTCTCGACCACGGCGAGCCGCTGCGGGCCGCGGGCGTTGTGATCGCCACCCGCGCGCCGGTGGCCGCAGGCCTTCTCGCCGGCGTCGATCGCCCGCTCGCCGACGCGCTCGGCGCCATCGAATACGCAGGCTCGGCGGTCGTGTCGCTCGGCTACGCCCGCGCCGACATCGTGCATCCGCTCGACGCGGCCGGCGTGGTCATCCCGCGGACCGCAGGGCGGAAGATCCTGGCCGTGAGTTTTTCAAGCGCGAAATACCCCGGCCGCGCGCCGGCCGGCCACGCGCTTGTGCGGGTGTTCGTCGGGGGGGCGCTCGACCCGGCCACGCCGCTCCTCCCCGACGGGCCGCTCGTCGACCTCGTGCGCGCGGAGATCGCCGACGTGATCGGGGCCCGAGGCACGCCCGTGCTCGTGCAGATCGACCGCTGGACCGGCGCGATGCCGCAGTATCACATCGGCCATCTCGATCGCGTGGCCCTGATCCGCGGGCGGCTGGCGGCGCTCCCCGGCCTCGCGGTGGCGGGCGCCGCCTACGAGGGCGTGGGCATCCCGCAGGTGATCGCCTCGGGCCAAGCCGCCGCCCGAGCCGTCGCGTGAAGCAGCCTGCCTTACTTCTTCTTCGCGGCGGCGGCGGCCGGGGCCTTGGCGGCGCCCTCGGCGCCTTCCTCGGCCTTGGCCTTCTTCTTTTTCTTCATCGACATCTTGTAGACGCGGACCTTCGGCAGGCCGATCGGGCTACGGCCCTCCTGCCAGCGCTCCTGCTCCTGGAGTTTCGCGATCCGCTCGGCCCGCGTGAGCACGCCCCGGGCGCTCGTGGAACCCTTGCGAACGCGCAGGCTTTTGTCCATGGTCATGGGATGGTCCTCTGAAGATGCGATTCCGAGCCCCAGACTCTAAAACGCCCCCGGTCAGCCATCAAGCCCCACGCCCTTGATCCGGGCCAGAAACGCGTCGAGCGTCTCGGGACGGTGCGCCGGCTCCGCCGCGATGCAGGCCATGATCGCGTCGCCGAGCGGCCGGGGGATCTCCGGCCAGCGCTCGCGGATGTCGGCCGGCGGCGTGTCGTGGGCCAGGGCGGCCTTGCCGCTGGCGCCCCGCGGCCAGGGCAGGTCGAGCGTGCAGATCTCGTACGCCGTCACGCCGAGGGAAAACACGTCGAGCCGCTTGTCGGCCTGTCGCCGCCGCACCACTTCCGGAGCCATGTAGTTGGGCGTGCCGATCCGGTTGCCCGGCTGGAGAAACACCGGCTTGTCGGGCACCGTCAGGCCGAAGTCGATGAGCACAAGCGCGCCGTCGGGGCGGAGGATAAAGTTCCGCGGGCACACGTCGCGGTGCACGAACCCCGCCCTGTGCACCGCCGCCACGGCCGCAGCCGCCTGCCGCACGAGGTCGAGCCGCTTCGCCGGCGGCAGGGCCTTGCGGGCCGAGAGGAGCGTGTGCAGCACCGTGCCCTCGACGAACTCCTGCACCACGTAGGGCCGGCCGTCGCTCGACGTTCCCCAGGCGAGCGTCTTCACGATGTTGGGGCCGACGATCTTCTGCCCGATCTCCCCCTCCGTGGGCTTGCCGAGCCCCTTGTAGCGGCCCTCGATCGGCTCGAGCTTCTTGGGGTCGATGATCTTCAAGCCCACGATCGCCCCCGTCTCGTGATCGCGGGCCTTGTAAAACTGCGACATCGTGCCCGTCACGCTCTCCTGGAGCCGCTCGTAGCGGCGCTCGAGCTGCACCCGGGCCGAGCCCCCGAACAGCCGCGAGAAAAATCCGGAGGGTGGCATCGAATGACGGCGGGAGGGAGGCCGGGGGACGACCGGGATGCGGTCAGGCGTGCTTGAGTTTCGAGAGTTCCGCGTGGGCGGCGGCGAGCTCCTTCTCGAGCCGGGGAATGTCGGCCGGATCGTCGGGCTGCTTCTTGGCGCCGGCGAGCTGCTGCTGCAGCTTCGCGATCTTCTGCTGCAGGACCTCGATCCGCTTCTTGTCCTTTTTGTCCATCGGCGTGCGGAGCTCCTGGTCAGTTCGTCGCAGTCGTTGCCGCCGCCGCGGGGGCCGCATTCGGGCCGGTGTGCAGCTGCCGCATCCAGCCCGAGATCAACACCACGGCCAGCCCCAGGACCAGCGTCACGGAAAGCCACTTCGCCCGGTCGTTCCGCACCCACTGCGTGCCGGCCCCGCGGCCCACGAGCGCGCTCGCGAAGTAGAACATCACCATCGCGATCAGGAACTTTGCGCCGAAAAGAGCGTGGTAGCTCGTGTCTCGCATCCAGGTGGCGCCCCAGAACTCCGGAGCCGCCTTCACGCGGGCGTTGAAGATCAAGAAGTTCGCCAGGCCGCTCGCCAGGAGCACGGTGATCGCGCCGATCACCCACGGCAGCCAGCGCCGGCGGATCGCCTCGTGAATGCGATCGCGGGTGGCGGCATCGACCTCCGCAAGGGCGGGCACGACGCCGAACCGGGCGAACAGCAGGCCACCGAAGGCTGCGATCGCGGCGAGCACGTGGGCCCAGCGGAGAAGAAGGTTGACGAGGTCGGTTGAGTCCATGGTGGTTCCGTGGTGAACGAGGCGGTGGAACGGCGGCGTCGGCATCGAGATCGTACCCCCTTTTTCGCAGCGCTGGTAGAGTGCGCAGATGGATGATTTCGACGACGACCTGCCGCTCTCGCTCTCCGGCGGTTCGCCCCACGACCGCTGGATGCGTCTCGCCCTCGACGAGGCACGGGCCGCGGCCGCCGAAGACGAGGTGCCCGTGGGCGCCGTGGTGGTCGCCGCAGGCCGTGTGATCGCCAGCGCCCACAACCAGCGGGAGCAGCTCGCCGACCCGACCGCCCACGCTGAAATGATCGCCCTCACGCAGGCCGCTGCGCAGCTCGGCTCCTGGCGGCTCGAGGGCTGCACGCTCTATGTCACGCTCGAGCCCTGCCCGATGTGCGCGGGCGCCATCCTCCAGGCCCGGGTGCCCTTCGTGGTGTGGGGTGCAGCCGACCCGAAGGCCGGCGCCGTCGAGTCGCTCTACAAGCTCTTCGAAGACCCACGGCTCAACCACCGCGTCGAACACACCGGCCGGGTGCTGGCCACCGAATGCGGCGCGATCCTCAGCGACTTCTTTCGCGGGAAGCGTTGACGCTTCACGCTCGGCTCTGCGTCAGCTCGCCCGCGCCGGCTCGGGGTTACCCCGTACCGTCTCGCCGGACGTTCGCCTCCGCCCTCCAGGCTCCG
>JBJSZP010000355.1:0-1656 GCA_046090365.1 Planctomycetia bacterium | reverse complement strand
GTCGCGACGCCGCGCGAGCTCGTCGTGGCCGTGACGCCGATGCGGAGCCGCGTGACTCTCTACCGCATTGTGCGCACCTGTGGCTGTTCCGGCATCCCGCGCGTGATCGCCACGGGCACGGCACGGCTCGACGAGCGGATTGCCCGCGACGGCGCCGAGCACGTCGTGCTCGAGATTCACCGCAGCCTGCCGCCGGTGCTCGACCGGCTCAAGGCCGAGGGCTACGAGCTCGTGGGGCTCGAGCAGGCGACCGGCTCCGAGTCGTTGTTTTCGTTCGCGTTCGTCCCGCGCACGGTGCTCGTCGTGGGCAACGAGCGGCTCGGGCTCGAAGACGACGTGCTCTCCCGACTCGACCGCGTGGCCGAGATCCCGATGGCGGGCCTGCCGCACAGCCTCAATGCCGCCACGAGCGCCGCGATCGCGATCTACGAATACGCGCGGCAGATTCCCCGGCGGGCCGGGCCATGACGCTCGTCGTCGGCACCGACGAGGCGGGCTACGGGCCAAACCTCGGCCCGCTCGTCGTGGCGGCCACGGCCTGGCGGCTCGCGGGCCCGCCCGCCACGGCGGATGCTGCCTTCGCAGCCGTCGCCGAAGCAACGCAGCGCACGGATGCAGCCCCGCTGTGGGCCGACTCAAAGACGATTCACCGCGGCGGCTCGGGCTTCGCGGCGCTCGAGCGCGGCGTGCACGCGGCCCTGGCCCTTGTCCACGACGAGCCGGTGCGTGGCTGGCCGCGGCTGGCCGCGACGGTAGGGGTGATCGGGCATGCGACAAGCGCCGCGCAGGGCTGGGAGCGGCTCGATGCGATCGCCCTTCCCATGGCTGCCGACCCACAGGCGTGTGTGGCCGCCGCCACCGCGGCCCGCTCTGCGCTCGGCTCCGCGGGCCTCGAGCTCCTCGGGGTCGCCTGCCGCGCTGTCTACCCGCAGGAGTTCAACCGGCTGCTCGACCGCGGGCTCAACAAGTCCGACATCCTCTCGCAGACGACGCTCGATCTCGCCGCGGCGGTCGCGGCCCGGTTCGGCCCCGACGAGACGCTCGTGTGGTGCGACCGCCACGGGGGTCGAAAAGGCTACGGGGCGCTCGTTGCCCGCCACTTTTCCCTGCCGCTTGTGCAGCCGATCGAGGAGACGGCCGCCCGCTCCGCCTACGCCGCGCCGGCAGCGCGGCTCACGGTCGAGTTCTCCGTCGGCGGCGAGGCACGGCTGCCCGTCGCCCTGGCGAGCATGGCGGCGAAATACGTGCGCGAGCTCGCGATGGAAGCCTTCAACGGGTGGTGGGCGGACCGCGTGCCGGGCCTCGTGCCCACGGCGGGCTATCCCGTCGATGCCAAGCGCTGGCGGGCCGAGGCCGCCAGCGCGATCGCCGCGGCGGGAATCCCTGCCGACGACCTCTGGCGGCGGGCCTGAACTTGCCCCAGACCCCGGGCGAAATCACAATCGCATACCGTATGGCCACGCTCACCACCCGCCTGTTCATCGTCCGCCACGCCTGGGCGGAAGATCCCGGCCCCGGCATCGACGACCACGCCCGTCGCCAGAGGTCGTCGGCAGGGATTCCCGCCGCGGCGATCGCGCTGGCGGCCTCGGCCCGCCAGCGCTTGGCATCGACGGGATAGCCCGCCGTGGGCACGAGGCCCGGCACCCGCTCCCC
>JBJSZP010000354.1:0-5162 GCA_046090365.1 Planctomycetia bacterium | reverse complement strand
AGGGCGACATCCTCGAATGCTATCGGATCGAGGAAGTCGCGCGGACGCTGTCGTGAGCTCCCGACGTCAGTTGAAGGCGGCCGAGGCGGTGCGCGAGGTGGTCAGCATGGCCATCCTCACGCAGGTGCGCGATCCACGCGTCCAGGGCGTGACGGTGACGGGCGTCGAGATGGCGCCCGACATGCGAAATGCAATCGTCCACGTGTCGGTCATGGGGAGCCCCGCCCAGCAGCAGCTCGCGCTCCGTGGGCTGGCGAGCTCGGCCGGGTTCCTCCAGGCGCAGATCGCCGAGCGGATCGACACGCGGTATGTGCCGCGGCTGGCGTTCAAGCTCGACGCCGGCGTCAAGCAATCGATCGAAATAGCCCGGGTGCTCGGGGAGGTGCTGCCGACGACGGCCGGCGCCGCCGCGCACGAGGATGAACCGCAGGGAGAGGCATGAGCGCGTCGAAGAGCCAGCAGCCGAATCGGCAAAACCTGATCGCCAAACTGCACAAGGCGCTGCGGGCGCAGTACAAGCCTGTCGTGCCCAACACGTCGCGACCGATGCTCGAGCAGGTCCTCTACGCCTGCTGCCTCGAGAAT
This sequence comes from Planctomycetia bacterium, assembly GCA_046090365.1. Taxonomy (GTDB): domain Bacteria; phylum Planctomycetota; class Planctomycetia; order Pirellulales; family UBA1268; genus RGVT01. The sequence continues at coordinate 4,577 of JBJSZP010000354.1, read as the reverse complement.
GCCCCGTATGACGTGGCCGAGAAGGCGCTGGCCCGCCTGCTCAAGGATTATTTCGATCTCAACGAGGTGCGGGTGACGACGGTGGTGGAGCTCTCCGAGACGCTCCACGACCTCCCCGATCCGGCCCGCGCGGCGCTCGCGCTCCGCCGCGTCCTCCAGAGCGTGTTCGAGTCGACGTATGCCTACACCCTCGAGAATGCCAGGAAGCACTCGATCGCGCACGGCATCAAGACGCTCGAGCACCTGCACGGCGCGACCCCGTTCGTCGTGTCGTTCGTGGCCTCCACGGCGCTCGGGGGCCACTTCATTCCGCTCGACCAGGGCGCCCTCGCCGCGTTGTATCTCGCGGGCATCGTCTCGCAGGAGGAGTACGACTCCGGGAAGGCGGCGGGGCTCGAACGCTTTCTGGCGAAGAAGTCGGGCATCGAGTTTTCCTCGCTCCTCCACCAGTTCGGCGTGGAAGTGCTGCGGAACCTGCACGGCACGACGGTGAAGAAGGTGCTGCAGGCCGTGAATCCCGCCACGAAGGACCGGTTCCCCAAGCGAGGCGAGCCGCTCCGGTTGCCCAGCCCGCCGCCCCCGGCCGTTGGGAAGCAGGCCCAGAAGGCCGCCGACGCCGCCCGTTCGGCGGCAGAGCAGCATCGACCGGCGGGCCCGCAGGCGGCCGCCCGGCCGGCCGGCAAGACTCCCCTGCCCCCGCCCGGCTCGGGGCCGAAGCGCACGGCCGACGGCAAGCCGATCCCCGGCACGAAGCCCGGCCCGAAGCCGTTCGTGGTGAAGCCGAACGTCGGCAAGCCGATCACGATCAAGCCCCAGGTCGAGGTGGCTCCGCCAGCGAAGGCCGAACCCAAGAAGCCCGCCGCGGCGAAGAAGCCCGCCAAGCCGGAGCCGCCCGCCAAGGCCAAGGATCGCCCGGCTGCGAAGAAGGCCGCGGCGGCGAAGGCGCCTGCCGGCAAGCCCGGCGGGAAGGGCGCCGCCGACAAGCGTCACTCGGCGCAACTCGCCAGGCGGAAGCCGCGCTAAGAGCACGAGGCCCGACGGAGACCGACCATGGCAGGCCATTCGCACTGGGCGAACATCGCCCGCAAGAAGTCGCTGATCGACGCCAAGCGCGGCAAGCTCTGGAGCAAGCTCGCCAAGGCGATCATCGTGGCCGCGAAGCACGGCGGCCCCGACCCCGACGCCAACCTCCGCCTCCGGTATGCGATCGACGCCGCCAAGGCGGTGAGCATGCCCAAAGACAACATCCAGCGGGCGATCAGGACCGGCACCGGCGAACTCAAGGGGGGCAATCTCGAGGAGTCGATCTACGAAGGCTACGGCGCCGGCGGCGTGGCCGTGATGTGCGAGATCCTCACCGACAACAAGAACCGCACGGCCCCCGAGATCCGCAAGATCTTCGAGATGTGCGACGGCAAGCTCGGCGGCACCGGCTGCGTCGCCTATCTCTTCCAGCGCAAGGGCATGGTGCGGGTGCCACAGGAATCGTGCGGCGAGGACCGGCTCATGGAGCTCGCCCTCGAGGCCGGCGCCGACGACGTGAAGCTTGCGGGCGACCGGTGGGAGGTGACGTGCGAGCCGCAGTCGATGGCGGCTGTCGTCGACGCCATCACCGCCGCCGGCCTGGCGGTCGACTCGAGCGAGATCGTGCGCATTCCGACCAACTCGGTCGACATCGACGACGTCGACACGGCCCGCAAGGTGCTCGCCCTGATGGAGAAGCTCGACGACCACGACGACGTCCAGAGCGTGTCGGCGAACTTCAACATCCCCGACGAAGCCCTCGCCCAGCTAGCCCCGTAGGACAGGCGTCCCGCCTGTCGCTTCTCAATGCGCGCCGGCTTCGGGCTCCCCGAATCCCGTCGCCGGACGCTCACTGCGCCCATCCATGGGCTTCGTTCGCTCGGAGTCACAGGCGCTGCGCCATCCATGGCTCCGCTGGTGACTCACGCCGGCTCCCGGGACACGGGGAGCCCGAAGCCTCCTCAACTGGAAAAGGGGAGGCGAGGGGTTGCCCCTACCATTGAGCCGGCGTATGTAGGCAAGCGCAGCCATGGATGGCGCAGCGCAGCCGGAGTCGAGTGAACGGAGGCCTGGAGGGCCGCAGTGAACGTCCGGCGAGGTGGTACGGGGCAACCCCGAGCCGGCGCACCTGAGTTAAGGCAGTGACAGGCTGAAGCCTGTCCTACGTGATCAGCCCACCGCTGCGGCGAAGCGTTTGTCGAGCTCCACGAAGACGTCGGGCGGGATGTCTTCGGCGCGGATGTCGGGGGCGAATCCGAGCGAGGCAAACAGGTCGTCGATGGTCTGCTTGGCGGCGGCTTTGTCGCCCGTCTTATGCGCGGCCATGCGGAGGAGCACGCCGCGGAGGTGCTTGCGGCGGTGGCAGAAGATGTCGCGCACGAAGTCGTGGAATCGGGCGAGGTCGCCGATGGTCGCGCGGCGGGCGGGCTCGAGGTCGAGCCGCACGATCGCCGAGTCGACCTTGGGCCGCGGCCAGAACACGCTCGGGGGGAGGATGCGGACGAGCTCCGAGCGGCACTGGGCGCCGATCCATATGGAGAGGGCGTTGTAGGAGTGCGAGCCGGCGGCCGCGGTCATCCGCTCGCCCATTTCCCGCTGCACCGTGACGGTGGCCGAGTCGAATGGGCGGGGGAGGGCGAGGAGGTTCGAGATCACCGGCGTGGCCACGCAGTAAGGAAGGTTCGCCACGAGGAGCAGCCGCCCGCCGGGGGCCGCCGCGAGGGCCGCGTCGATCGTCGTGAGCACCTGCGGCGTGAACCGGTGCTTGCCGGCGAGCACGTCGCCCTCGACGAGCGACACGTTGTCGCAGTCCACGAGCCGGTCGCGGGCGAGCTGGGCGAGCCGCGGGTCGATCTCGCAGGTGACCACGTGGCGGGCAGCGCGGGAGAGCCGCTCGGTTAGCGCGCCGGTTCCGGTGCCCACTTCGAGCACGACGTCGGCGGGCGTGATCCCTGCCGCGCGTTCGAGCAGGTCGAGCAGGTTCAGGTCGACGAGGAAGTTTTGCCCGCGCTTGGCATCGATCGAGAACCCGACCTGCCCGAAGAGTTCCTTGAGATAGGCAGTGGTCTGCCGGGCGGGCGGCGGCGGGGGCTGTGACGGCGTGTCGGTCATCCGTCCACCGCCCGTTGCTCGAGCCAGCGGGCGACGTACTTGAACACGAGGTCGGTCTCGAGGTTGACCGGATCGCCCACGGCGAGCCCGCCGAGCGTGGTGTGGGCGAGCGTGTGGGGGATGAGCATCACGCCGAAGGTGGCGTCGTCGACGTCGACCACGGTGAGGCTCACGCCGTCGATCGCCACCGAGCCCTTCGCCGCCATCTGCGCGAGCAGCGGCCGCGGCGCGGCGAACCGGCAGGTCGCCCAGTCGCCCTCCTCGACGCGCTTCGCGAGGCTGCCGAGGCCGTCGACGTGGCCCGTCACGATGTGGCCGCCGAGCCGGTCGCCGGCGGTGAGCGACCGCTCCAGGTTCACGTGGCTGCCCGGGGCGAGGCCGCCGAGCGTGGTGCGGGCGAGCGTTTCGGGGCCGAGCTGGAATTCGAGCTGCTCGCCGTCGATCCGCACCACCGACAGGCAGCAGCCGCTCGTGCAGATGCTCTCGCCGAGGGTCGCCCCGCGGGCGAGCGCGCCGGCATCCACCACGAGCCGCACGCCGGGCGGCTCCGGGATGATCGCGACGACGCTGCCGAGCGATTCGACCAGGCCGGTGAACATGAGTTTCCTTTCCGAGGCGTTGCCCGAGGGGGCTTCCGCAGGATAGTCGAAAGCGGCACAATCTGCCGGAGCCTTCCCGCCATCTTTCCCACCCCGAGGCCCACCCGCCATGTCCACGATCGTCGACATCCACGCCCGCCAGATTCTCGACAGCCGCGGCAATCCCACGATCGAGGTCGACGTGAGCCTCGCCGACGGCGCGTTCGGCCGGGCTGCGGTGCCGAGCGGCGCGAGTACGGGCGCCCACGAGGCCTGGGAGAAGCGCGACGGCGACAAGGCCTTCTACCTCGGCAAGGGCGTGCTCGAGGCGGTGGAAAACGTGAACACGCGGATCGCCGAGGAGCTCGAGGGCTGCGACGCCCTCGACCAGACGGGCATCGACGAGATGATGCTCGAGCTCGACGGCACCCCCAACAAGAAGAACCTCGGGGCCAACGCGATCCTCGGCGTGTCGATGGCCGTGGCCCACGCGGCCGCCGAGCACTGCGGCCAGCCCCTCTACCGATATCTCGGCGGCGCCACCGCCCGGATTCTGCCTGCCCCGATGATGAACATCATCAACGGCGGCGCCCACGCCGACAACCCGCTCGACGTGCAGGAGTTCATGGTGATGCCGCTCGGCTTCGACACCTTCGGCGACGCCCTCCGGGCCGGCGTGGAGACGTTTCACGCCCTCAAGAAGGTGCTCAAGGACAAGAAGCTCGCCACGGCCGTCGGCGACGAGGGCGGCTTCGCCCCGCACATCGGCTCCTGCGCCGAGGCCCTCGAGGTGATCATGGCCGCGATCTCCAACGCCGGCTACAAGCCGGGCGAGCAGATCGCGATCGCGCTCGACGTGGCCGC
>JBJSZP010000353.1:0-3626 GCA_046090365.1 Planctomycetia bacterium | reverse complement strand
ATGCCTTGCCGAAGTGGTCGCGGCCCTTGGGGCTGGCCGGGTCGCCCTGGCCGAACGGAGTGCGGCCGAACTCCCCGCCCCAGATCACGAGCGTGTCTTCGAGGAGGCCGCGGTCCTTGAGATCCTGGACGAGCGCGGCCGACGGGGCATCGGTGTCGTTGCACTGCTGCTCGAGCTGCGAGAACAGGTTCTGGTGCTGGTCCCAGCCGGAATGCATGAGCTGCACGAATCGCGTGCCGCGTTCGAGGAGCCGCCGCGCGATCAGGCAGTTATAGGCGAACGTGCCCTTCGTCTTCACGTCGGGGCCGTAGCGGTCGAGCACGTGCTGCGGCTCGTCGGAAAAATCAACGAGCTCCGGGACGCTCGCCTGCATCCGGTAGGCCATCTCGTACTGCGCGATCCGCGTGTCGATCTCCGGATCGCCGTAGTCGGCAAGGTGCTTGGCGTTCATCGCGGCGATGTCGTCGAGAAGCGCCCGCCGGGCCTCGCGGCTGACGCCGGTCGGATTCGCGAGGTAGGGCACGGGTTCGCCGGTGTTGCGGAACTTCACCCCCTGGAACCGCGTCGGCAGGAAGCCGCTGCCCCAGTAGTAGTCGAAGAACAACTGCCCGCAGCTCTTCGCCTTGTCGCTCGAGGTCATCACGACGAACGCCGGCAGGTCTTCCGTGTCGCAGCCGAGGCCGTAGCTCATCCAGGCGCCCATGCTCGGCCGGCCCGGCACCTGGGCGCCGGTGAGGAAGAACGTCACGCCGGGGGCGTGGTTCACCGCCTCGGTGTGCAGACTCCGCACGAGGCACAAGTCGTCGGCGAGCCCGCCGAGGTGCGGCAGCAATTCGCTCATCTCCATCCCGCACTGGCCGTACTTCTTGAACGGCTTGATCGGCGCGACGACCGGCCACTTGGCATAGCCGCTCGACATCGTGGAGAGCCGCGTCATGCCGCGGACGCTCGCGGGAATCTCCTGGCCGCCGCGATTCATGAGATCGGGCTTGGGGTCGAAGAGGTCGACGTGCGACGGCCCGCCCCCCTGCCAGAGCATCACGACCCGCTTCGCCCTCGGCTCGTGATGCGGCAGCCCGGGCAGCCCCGGCATCCCCTTCGCGGCCGGCGGCGTCGACGTCGCGGCGGCTGCGGCCTCGCGCTGGAGCAGGGCGGCGAGGGCCACCGACCCGATCCCCATGCCGGCCGAGCCGAAGAGTCGGCGCCGGGTGACACGCTGCATGTTTTCGAGGTGCAGGTCTGTCATGACTTTAATTTCAACAGGCTGAAGCCTGTCCTACTCACGGGTGAGGGCTTCGTCGAGATTGAAGATCGCGAGGCACACGCTCGCGAGCGCCGCGTGCTCAGCGGCGTCGAGCGCCTCGTCGCGCGGGCTCTCGCCCACGCTGAGGAGCTGCTTCGCCGCCGCGGCATCGGCCTGATAGATCGCCAGCTGCCGGGCGTGCATCCGCGTGAGCGCCTCGAGATCGTAGTCGGTGGGCCGGCGGCCGAGGATTCGGCGGAAGGCGTGCGTGAGCCGGCCGGCGGGGTCGCCGGCGGCCTTCGTGCTCTTCTCGGCGAGCACCCGGGCCGCCTCGACCCACGTTGGGTCGTTCAAGGTCGTGAGCGCGTGCAGCGGCGTGCTCGTGCGGCTCGCGCGGACGGTGCAGGTCTGCCGGTTGGCGGTGTCGAACATGTTCGCCGGGCTCACCGTGCGCCGCCAAAACGTGTACAGGCTACGGCGGTAGAGGTCGGCCCCCTTCGAGGCCGGATAGGTAAAGTCCCGCTCCTGCGTGACCGCCAGCGCCTCCCAAATCTGATCGGGCTGATACGGATAGACCGGCTGGCCGCCGATCCGCAGATCGATGAGGCCGGCTGCCGCAAGGGCCACGTCGCGAAGCACGAGCGACGGCATGCGAAACCGGGCCGCCCGGGCATGCAGCCGGTTCTCCGGGTCCTTGGCCAAGTGCTCGGCCGTCACTTTGCTCGCCTGCCGGTAGGTGGCGCTCGTCACAAGCAGGCGGTGCATCCGCTTCTGGCTCCAGCCCTGCTCGCGGAATTCGACCGCCAGCCAGTCGAGCAGGGCCATGTGCTGGGGATACTCGCTCTGCACGCCCATGTCTTCGGTCGTCTTCACGATGCCGGTGCCGAAGAACTGCTGCCACATCCGATTCACCTGCACCCGCGCGGTGAGCGGATGCTCCGGCAGGAAGAGCCACCGCGCGAGGCCGAGCCGGTTCCGCGACACGCCCTCCGGCAGCGGCGGCAGGAACGCCGGCGGGAGGAACGTGAGTTTCTCCCCGACGGGCGAGAGGTAGTCGCCGCGGTCGAGGATCTTCGTCTCCCGCGGCCTCTCGTCGCTCATCACCATCACCCGCGGGATCTTGTCGCCCTTGTATGCCTCGTAGGCCTTCTTGGCGGCCTCGTAGGCCACGACCTGCGGCAGATCCTTGATGACCGCGGCCTTCACGCGCCCCTCGAAGTGCGCCCGCAATTGCTGCTCGATCGACTTCTGCTCGGCTTCGGTCCGCTCCTTCTCCGGCTTTCGCAACAGTGGAGTGAGGTTTCGCGACAGATCCTGGCCGTCGGCGGGCTCGCCATCCGCGAAGAGCCCCGCCCTCCAGGCGGCGTAGGCCGCGTCGATGACGGGCTTCGCGGCCGATTCATCGGCCTTCATCGCAGCCTCGAGTTCGGCGAGCCGCCTCGTGTTTTCCTCGCTCGGCAGTTCGACGACCGGCGGCGCCACGCGGATCCGGGCGGAGAACTGTGTCGGCACGCCCGTCTCGGGCAGGCGGTTGAACGCATCGAGCAGGCCGTAATAGTCGACCCGCGTCATCGGGTCGTATTTGTGGTCGTGGCACTGGGCACAGGCCATCGTCAGGCCGAGCCACGTCGTGCTCGTGGTGTCGACGCGGTCGAAGAGGTTGTTGAACCGTTGCTCCTCGGCGATCGCTCCCCCTTCGCCGTTCAAGAGATGGTTGCGGTTGAAGCCGCTGGCGACCTTCTGCTCGGGCGTGGCGTTCGGCAGCAGATCGCCGGCCAGCTGCTCGATGGAGAACTGGTCGAACGGCATGTCGGCGTTGAGCGCCTTCACCACCCAGTCGCGCCAGATCCACTGCCAGGTGTCGCCGTCCTGCTGGAAGCCGTTCGAGTCGGCGTAACGGGCCGCGTCGAGCCACGGCAGCGCCATCCGCTCACCGTAGTGGGGCGAGGCGAGGAGACGATCGACGAGTTTTTCATAGGCCTGTGGATCGGGATCGGCGATGAAGGCATCGACCTCCTCGGGCGTCGGCGGCAGGCCCACGAGGTCGGCATACAGCCGGCGGATGAGCGTGGCCCGGTCGGCCTCGGCGGAGGGCGCGAGACCCGCCGCCTCGATCTTCGCCAGCACGAATCGATCGATGTCGTTCCGCACCCAGTCGGCCTGCTTCACCTCCGGCGGCGCAGGCTTCACCGGCTCGGTAAAGGCCCAGTGCTGCTTGTACTCCGCGCCTTCGCGGATCCAACGGTCAAGCATCTGCTTCTGGGCGTCGGAAAGCCGCCGGTTCGAATTCGGCGGCGGCATCACGACGTCGGGATCGGTCGAGTGGATCCGCTCGAGCATCACGCTCGCGCCGGGATCGCCGGGCACGATGGCACCGGCCTCG
>JBJSZP010000352.1:0-823 GCA_046090365.1 Planctomycetia bacterium | reverse complement strand
GTCGAGCCCGAGTGTCCGGCCCACCATCGTGTAGCAGCCGGGCTTCGCATCGACCACGAGATCCACCGCCACCGACTGATGCCGATGCGGTGCCTGCACGGCATTCACCGGCAGCACGCCGAACATCGCCCACAGCACGTGCGTGATCGTCATCGTCTGTGAAAACGACCGGCTGCCGAGGAGCACGCTCAGCCGGTTGGCGGTGGCGCTCGCGGGGTCGCGGAGCACCGCGGCCAGCGCCTCCATGATCGCCGCATGGGTGTAGAGCGTGGGCGAGAAGCGGCGCTGCGTGGCCTCCACGCCGAGGTAGCGCAGGAGCGGCTCGTCGTGCACCCAGTAGAGCGCCGCGTCGTCGGCCGCCACGTGCTCGGCCCGGCTTCTCGCCGGCAGCGTGAACAGGTCGCCGGCCCGCCAGGGCATCTCGAGGTCGTCCGGCCTGCCGGTGCCGATCCGCGATGTGCCGCTCCCGCGCATCACGAAAAACAGCTGGCTCGTGGCGTTGGCATCGGTCACGTGCGCCTCACCCGGGCAGATGTGGACGAAGTTCGCACACAGCCCCGGCGTCGTCGCCGGACCGGGGCAGCCCAGGGCCGCGCTCGTGTCGAGAGGGAGCGTGCGGGTGATCCCGCGCTCGTGCAGCGTGGCCGGGAAGCGGGCGCCGGGCACCGCCCCCAGCCCGCCGTCGGCGAGCGGATTCGAGGCGTAGCGGTAATCGTGGTAGCGGGCGGCCTCGGTGAGCCGTTCGGCGGGCGTGTGCTCGTGGGCAGGCTGTAGCATGGTTGCGTCCTCCGGATGCACAATCCTACCGAAATCACGATGGAAA
>JBJSZP010000351.1:0-779 GCA_046090365.1 Planctomycetia bacterium | reverse complement strand
CCCATGGCGCCGATCGGCGTGATGTCGGTCTCGCCCGTGGCCCGCGCCGCGACGATCGAGAGGAAAAACGTGACGAGCACGGCCAGGATCCCCATCCACCAGGGAATCGCGAACAGCCAGTGGCCGAGGAGCACGCAGGCCGTGCCGGCGGCGAGCGTGCCGCCCACGAACCACGACGAGGGCACCTCCACGTGGGCGAGCGGATCGGCCCGGTCGGCCCCCACGCCCCCGACGAGCCGGCCGAGCCCTCCGAAGGCCCGCAGCACCGTGCGCCACTTGAGCGCGAACGAGAGCAGGCCCGACGCCACCATCATCGCCGTCGCCGGCCAGAGCACCCACGACACGATGCCCCGGTAGCCGGGCTGGGCGATGCCGCGCTCCACGAGGATCGGGCCGATGACGCCGTAGAACACGATCGAGCCCACGAGCATCGACACGGCCACCCGCATCCCCATGATCGCCCCGGCGGCCACCATGATCAGCGAGCCCTCGATGCCGAGCGTGTATTTCGCCAGCAGGTCGCGGGCGAACGCTCCGGGCCAGAAGGGGATCTCGGCGGGAAATGCCCATTGCGCGACCGCCTTGAACTGCGGCACGAGGTCGCGCCACGCCGCGAGGCCCGCCCCGGCGAGGCCCGCGGCGAACAGCGCCCGGGCCTTCGGCACGGCCTCGCCGCCCGAGCCGTGCATGCTGCGAAGCGTCTCGGCTGTGGCGATGCCGGAGGGGAAGGGGAGCTGGTCGACGTTGATCAGCTGCCGCTTGAGCGGGATCGCCATGAA